>NZ_JAFMOS010000398.1 GCF_019049755.1 Rahnella perminowiae | reverse complement strand
TCATTATTCAGGCCAATAAGGATAAAAATTCCATAAATTACAAATTATCGAATTTTTATCCTGTTTATTATTAATTTATGTTGATAATGATTGCCTTGTTTAAACCAAAAAACGCAGCTGTTTAACCTTTCTGGTTGTGGTGTTACCTGCTTGCTGCCCGTCATTGTTTAACAGCGCTACTGATGTTTTATGATGATGTGCTTCAGGAGGGGAAACCGCCGGCGCGTTTTCTGCTTTTTGAACAGGCTGACGCACGGGGTTTCCCGCGTAGTGCCAGCAACACCACCAGCGCACAGAACAGCGTAATCGCCATCAGACACAACAGTAAGGGATGCAGTGAGGCGGCATAAAGCTGCTGTAGCTGCGGCGTACTGGCCTGCGGGATAAGCTGCTGTGTCACGGAAAGATTACCGGTCGCCAGACGTTGCGCCGCCTGGCTGATAGTTTCTGAGCTGATCGCATCACTGCTGAAATGCGCTGCCAGTGCGTTGCGGGTTAACGCCGACACAATAGCACTGACAATCGCCAGTGAGATGCCTTCTCCCGCCACGCGTGTGGTGCTGAAAATACCGGTTGCCATGCCCGCACGTTCCGTTGGCACGACGCTCACCGACAAGCCATCCATCAGCCCCCACGGCAAACCGGTACCGATGCCGATAACCACCATTGGCGCAATCATGCCTGTCAGATTCTGTGCCAGCACAGCCTGACTGAGCCAGCCCAAACCGGCGGCGGCAATCACTAACCCTGATGTGCATAATACCCCCGCAGAAATCCAGCGCGTCAGCCATGCCGCCAGCATCGGTACAATCAGCATCGGCAGTGAAAGCGCCATCATCATCAGCCCGGCGCGTTCTTCACTCAGACCCGTAACGCCGATAAATAGCATCGGCAAGACCACCAGCAGCACCACAAAACAAAAACCGGTCGCCAGCGGCAATGCCTGTACACCGATAAAACGGATGTAGCGGAAAAGGGATAAATCCAGCATCGGTTTTTTCACCCGTAATTCAATGACCACAAATACTGCGAGTAGCAGTGCCGCACCACCCAGTTGAGAAAGTACTCGCGTGCTGTGCAGTCCGGATTGGGGAATATCCATCAGCGCCCAGGTCAGTAACGCCAGCATGGCGGTGAAGGAAAGGGTGCCCGGCCAGTCAATGCCGGATGCCTGCGGATTACGCGTTTCGCGCATTTTGGCTGCGCCGGTGATGAGAGAAAGAGCCGCAATGACTGTCGCGGAGAGAAACACCGAACGCCAGCCGAAATGCGCGATCAGCACGCCCGCAAGGAACGGGCCGAAAGCCAGCCCGACGCCAAAACTGCTGCCCATCAGGCTGAAGGCCCGGGTACGTGCTGTGCCATCGAATTCCTGCGCCAGTGCTGCACCACCCCCTGCCAGCGCACCGGCAGCCGCAATACCCTGCGCGGCGCGCAGTAAATCAATCGCCAGCACACTGCTGCTGAAAGCCTGCAATAAGGATAAAAGTGCAAACAGCGAGACGCCGCTGACGAACACTTTTTTGCGCCCCAGTTCATCGGCCAGCGCCCCGGCGGCCATCAGAAAACAGCCGAAAGTAAGCATAAACGCATTGGTTATCCAGCTCAGCGCCTGCGCGCTGCCGCCGAGTTCACGGGCGATCGCGGGCGTTGCCACCGCGCCGCTGACAAAGTTGAGCGGTAAAATCACTGCCGCCAGACATACGGTAAACAGAACGCGCAGGCTGCCCGCCGGGGGGGTTGTTGAGGGATGCATGGGTTTCTCCAACGAATTAGGGTTAGCGATGATGATAAAATGTCGGTAATGTGACGGAAACAGGCCGTCAGTCCGATGATTGCGGACTAAAACGCTCGTATAAACGGGAGTCAATATGGAAAACCTCAACGGCCTGCTGGCGTTTGTCCGCGCGGCGCAAAGTCAGAGTTTCGCCGCAGCGGCAGAGCGGATGGGCATTTCGGCCTCGGCGGTCGGGAAAAGTGTGGCACGGCTTGAGGAAAAACTCAGCGTACGGCTGTTCAACCGCAGTACGCGGCGCATCAGCCTGACCGATGAAGGTCAGCTGTTTTTTGAGCGCTGTCAGAATATCGTCACGCAACTGGAAGACGCCGAGCAGGAACTGGTACGGATTTCCGCCGTGCCACGCGGTAAATTACGTATCACCGCGCCTGCTATTGGTTACCGCATGTTGTTGCCGCATTTGCCGGAGTTTCGCCAGCGTTATCCCGACGTTGAGCTGGATCTGGATTTCAGTGACCGTATGGTGAATGTTATTGATGAAGGATTTGATATCGCCATCCGCAGCGGGGAACTGAACAGTTCGCAGATGATGTCGCGCCGTCTCGGGCCATTCCGTTTTGCCATTGTCGGTGCTCCGCAATATTTTGCCGCGCATCCTGCGCCGCTTACACCTGACGACCTTTATCAACATGCTTGCCTTCGCTACCGGTTTCCGGGCAACGGACAATGGCAGGAATGGGAAATGACCAGCCCGACGCCGCCGGAACTGCCGCTGGCGCTAAGCAGCAATAATCTGGAGTCGATACTGCAGGCGACGGTGCAGGGATTAGGGCTGGCGTATGTACCGGAATTTATCGTGCGGCCGTATCTGGCATCCGGTGAACTGATTTCGGTACTGCCCGCCTATCTGAAAGAAGGTGGGAAGTTTTCGGTAGTCTGGCCAAGCAGCCGCCATATGCTACCGAAAGTACGGGTTTTTATCGATTTCCTGACCGAAAAGCAGGTGCTGGGCTGATCAGTTTCTCTCTCATTGTTTATCCAGCCATTTGCCCATTTCGCCCAGGGCTTCATCAAGGTTTTCACGCCCGAAACCGATACGCAGGAAATCTTCAGATACGGCATTGAGCGCTGAGCCGTAGGCCACCGAAGGAATGACCATCACTCCCGCCTGTTGCACCAGTTGCGTAGCAAAAGCCTCTGCGCCTTCCGCGCCGGTATAGCGCACAAACGTCAGCACCCCGGCTTTCGGCAATGATAACTGAAACAAGTGCGGATACCGCGCCAGAAAGGCGGTCAGTGAGGCGAGGCGGCGGCGCGAACGTTCCATCACCCGTTCGAGGATCGGAATACGGGCATTGAGTGCTATCGTCGTGAGCACTTCGCCAGGCATGGAATTACAGATCGACAGATACTGCTTCATACGTTCCAGTTCCAGCATCCACGTTTTATCCTGACAGGCTACCCAGCCGATGCGCAGCCCCGGCAAACCGTACGCTTTTGAGGTCACGTTCAGCGAAATACCCCGTTCATAAATATCGGCGAGTTGCGGCAGGCGGTCAGCCGGATCAAACTCTGTCAGCCGGTACACTTCATCCGAAAAAATCCAGATCCCGCGTTCGCGGCACAGGTCGATCAGTTCATCAAGCTGCGCACGGCTTATCAGCGCGCCGGTCGGGTTATGCGGAAAGTTAATGACCAGCACTTTGGTATTAGGGCGCAATGCATCACGGATTTTGCCGGTATCCAGCGCCCAGTCATTATCTGCATCCAGCGCCACGCCGCTGACATCGCACAGCGATAACGGCACGCTTTCCAGCGACTGATAATTCGGGGTAATCACCACGGCGTGATCGCCGGATTTGAGCAGCATCTGGAAACTGGCGTAAATCGCTTCGTCGGCACCGGCAAAACTGATGATGTCCTGCGCGGTAATTTTTTGATAGGTCGAGGCGATAGCATCAAGCAGTGCCGGTGTCCCGCGTAACGGCGGATAATCCAGCATCGTCTGCATGAACGGGGCGCGGTGTTCTTTCCCTGCCAGTTCAAAGAGCGTATCGAGGTCCATTGATTCAGGATAGGAAGAGGACAGCGGAAAACGCACCGCATGTTCGAGGCGCGAGAGGTAACTGATCAGACGAAAATCTTCAGGAAAAGACATGGCGTACCTGCTAATGAAAAATCAAAGCGTTCGTTAATGAAAAATCAAAACATCAGCGGCGCTGGCCTTGCGCAAAACGGCGCTCAAGGCGGCTTTGCAGCAGTTCTAACACAATCGACATAATCCAGTATATCGCGGCTGCGGTCGCCAGCATTTCCATATACCGGTAGGTGCTGCGCCCGTAAGATTGCGCCAGAAAGTTCAGTTCCCACAGTCCCATCAGCGAGACGAGCGAGGAATCTTTCAGCATCGAAATAAACATCGAACCGGCGGGCGGGATAATGATGCGCAGCGCCTGAGGAGCGGTGACGTGCACCGCAACCGTCCAGCGTGATACGCCGAGCGCCAGCGCGGCTTCCTGCTGACCGCGCGGGACCGAAAGTACGCCGCTGCGGATGGTTTCCGCCAGGTAGGCACCGTAGTTCATCGACAAAGCGATAATGCCTGAGCTGAGCGCGCCGAGCACAATGCCCGCCTGCGGCAGCGCCAGATAGATAATCAGCACCTGCACCAGCAGCGGCGTACCGCGAAACAGCGAGGCATAAAACGTCGCGCAACCAAACGCCAGCGCATTTTCAGACATCCGTCCGAGCGCGGTAACCAGCCCGATCAACAGACAGAAAAACATTGAGCAGGCAGTGATCATAATGGTCAGCGCTGCCCCCTGAATGAAGCCGTCCGGTGACAGGCGCAGGCCAAGCAGGAACGGCAGTTTCTGGCTAATCAGGCTCCAGTCGAGCCCCATTTTGCTGAACGTGCCGAGCAGCAGGCTGAGCAAAATCAGCCACGTCAGCCCGGTTTTAAATTTAAACGCGTGTGCGTGGTGCCAGCGTTCCGGCGTTTCCACTTTCGGCTGGCTGTCCGGGATTTGTGGCATTACGGTACCTCGTGGGTAATATCTTCACCCAGCCAGTGCTGAGAGATTTTGGCCAGTGTGCCATCGTCGCGCAGCGATTTGATGGTATCGGCCACTTTCTTATCCCATTCCGGATCGCCTTTGTCGGTTGCTACCCAGTTCGGTTCCGCATAAAGCTCGGTGACAATTTTAAACACCGGCGCGCGTTTGATACGGGCATTCGCGGTGGCTAAATCGGATACCACGCCGTCAAGACGCACACCGGGCCCGAGCGCCAGATTCTGGAACGCCACTTCTTCGTCGCTTGGGATCACCTGTACGTTATCGAACGGGAATGCGAGGGGTTTGCTGCCTGGGATCACCAGCGTTTTTTGCAGATACGTTTCGTAAGTCGAACCGATGCCGACGCCAATCTTTTTATTGCTCAGATCAGCCGCCGATTTGATGCGGTCATCTTTCTTATTGACCACTAAGACAGCCGGGGAGTTGTAATACGGTGTCGGGAAATCCAGCACCCTGGCACGCTCGGTGTTTGGCGTCATTGAGCAGATACAGGTATCCCAGCGACCCTGCCATTTTCCGCCGACAATGGTTTCCCAGCCCGGTGCAATGATCTCAAGTTTTACGCCCATCCGCTGCGCCACGGCTTTGGCCACATCAACGTCAAAACCGGCCAGCTGGTTATTATCATCAATAAAACCAAACGGCGGGTAATCGTTAACGATGGCATTACGCAACACACCGGTTTTGGTCACGCGATCCAGCGTCGCACCGGCAAATGAGGCAGCTGAAAACAGGGAGGCGGCAAGCAGAGTCACCACGACAAACGGAGTACGCATAAACAGAGTTTCCTTAAACGTAACCAAATTGAGAGATTATTGTGAAAACCTACACTAAGTTTTAGACGTATAGAAGTCTAAATTAAGCCTTTTCAGACTTACAGTGAACTCTGCGGAAAATCCCCCCAATCACAGTGCATTACTTCAATGCGGAGGTAACTCAGTAATCCCGCCCCGACGTGAGGTTAACTGTAGATGCTGCGGGCACTATCCGGTATGCAGATTTACGCGCAATTTCTTCCAATACCCGGCCGCAGGAGCGTGTTTAAATCGTGTCTCTCCATTGTGCTCAGGGGGCTGACACTAGGTTGACGACATTATTTGGGTCAGCCGCTGCGGCCTGTCAGGTATCCATGGCGGAAAGACCTGTTTTATCCGCACATGACATAATTGAATACAACCCGTTAACTAAGAGAGTCCCGTAATGATACCGTTTTCAAATGGATTTTTACTCAGCCTGTCGCTGTGTCTGGACATCGGAATGGCTAATATCGCCATGATGACGCTGGCGATGCAGCGGGGTTATTTTCATGGATTCTGGCTGGGCATCGGCACCTGCATCGGCGACTTAATTTACGCCGTACTGGCGCTGGCCGGGATGACGATGTTGCTGCAATACCAGAGCGTGCGCTGGATGTTATGGGTCGGCGGCTCGCTGATGCTGATGTGGTTTACCTACAAAATGATCCGCGCTGCACTGGCGCCTGCCGGGGACCTGGGCACCGGTGACAGCACGCAGTCACGTTCTGTTATCCGTAATTTTGGTCGCGGCATTGTACTGGCGATGTCTTCACCGACCGCTATTTTATGGTTTGCCGCTGTCGGTGGTGCGCTGATTTCCCGCATGGGGCAGGGAAGCACGGCGAATGCTTCGTGGTTTCTGGGAGGGTTCTTTATTGCGGGTGTGTGCTGGACGATGGTGATTTGTTTCGTCGGCAGCCTGGGCGGAAAAATGCTCGGCACCAAAATGCTGAAATACTCCTATGTCGCTTCAGCAGTGATCTTCTCTTATTTCGCGCTGTATGTGGTCATCACCGGTTATCGGGAATTCATTTTGGTATAAGCGCCGGAGACGCATGAAGTGACAGTGAATAAAGGTGGGGGGTGATCCCCATCATTTTGCGGAATGTATTAATGAAATGGCTTTGATCATAAAAGCCCAACCGTATCGCCACATCCAGCGCATTATTATTTTTACGCAGCTGATTCCGGGCCTCAAGCAAACGCAACTGCATATGGTATTGCAGTGGCGGCATGCCAATGTGCTGGCGGAACAGGCGGACAAAGTGAAACTTACTCAGTCCGCTGATTTGCGCCAGCGTATCGAGATGGATTTTCCGGGTCAGATGGTCACGCATAAAATCCAGCGCCAGCATAACCGGCCGCAAAGATTGTTCCTGCTCTCTGGCGGGTTCTTCCAGCAACGCCCCCAGCAGCCATAACAAATTCTGTTCCTGATCGTCGTCGTTCAGTGTGCGCCGGTAATGGCACAGCGCGGAAAACAGCGCGGGATTACTGAGCACGCCTTCGGTTAACACCGGCGCACAGTGATCAGAACGCAGATTGTGATCGACCGATACCTGACGCAGTAAAGATTGCGGAATATGCACGCTGAGGAATTCGACTTTGTCGTTGCCAAACAGCGAAGACTGAACGGTGGCCGGATTATAAATCGTAATATCGCCGCCGCGCACCAGTTCGGTTTTCCCGTGCAACCTGATTTCTTCCGTACCGGTCAGATTGGCACTGATGACATACTCATCATGCGTATGGCGGGGGAATGATGAATTGCTCGCTGTCAGATGCGAGTACTCAATGTCGTTAGCCATCGTCCATTCAGAAATAGAAAGAGACACGTTACACTCCGAAAATCTTTGCTGTGCTGAAAAGGGGCAGCATCGGTTTTTCTTATAACGAATTTATAACACAAGTTGTTAACCACAAAAGCGGGGAAAATTCATCTTTTGCCGGCAAGGCAAACCGGACGGCAGGCATGCACGGAATGTAATCCAAGTGTTAATTAAGAGCCGCAGTCGTTATTTTTACGGACATGCTACCGATATT
>NZ_JAFMOS010000399.1 GCF_019049755.1 Rahnella perminowiae | reverse complement strand
GTCGTCTAGTGCATCACAAAAATTTAATAAAACTGTCACATTAGGTGTAGCTGTGAATTCAGTGACTTGCCATGTAAAATGCGGGCGGCAAAAATGATATTTTTCCTTCCTGATTTAAAAACTGACAAGAGGCTGACGAAATGAAGTCCATAAATAACAGTAACAACAAAGACTTATATACATCGCCGATTGTTGTCGCTCTCGATTATGCAGATAAATCTTCGGCACTGGCCTTCGCCGACAAAATAGATCCACGTGATTGCCGTCTGAAAATTGGCAAAGAGATGTTTACCCATTTTGGTCCGCAGATGATCAAAGATCTGCAAAACCGTGGTTTCGACGTCTTTCTGGATCTGAAATTCCACGATATTCCTAATACCACCGCGCGCGCTGTGGCTGCTGCGGCAGAACTGGGGGTCTGGATGGTGAACGTGCATGCCAGCGGGGGGGCTCGCATGATGACGGCGGCCAAAGAAGCGCTGGCACCTTTTGGTAAAGAAGCGCCGTTACTGATTGCCGTTACCGTGCTGACCAGTATGGAAGACAGCGATCTGGCGGATTTAGGTATCGAACTTTCTCCGGCTGATTATGCTGAACGTCTGGCGCGCCTGACTCGCGACTGCGGCCTTGACGGTGTTGTGTGTTCCGCGCAGGAAGCGACGCGCTTTAAATCCGCACTCGGGCAGACGTTCAAACTGGTAACGCCAGGTATCCGTCCGGCTGGCAGCAAAGCGGATGATCAGCGTCGTATCATGACCCCCCAGCAAGCACTGGCGGCGGGCGTGGACTATATGGTGATTGGTCGTCCAATCACGCAGGCTGCCGATCCGGCGCAGGCCTTAGGTGAAATTCTCGCCTCATTGAGCTGAGAAGGAAATACGATGAGCAATGACAGTAACAGCCGTTTAGTTTATTCAACCGACAGCGGCAGAATTGAAGAGCCTAAACCCGTGACGGAACGTCCGAAAGGTGACGGTATAGTGCGTATTCAGCGCCAGACAAGCGGGCGCAAAGGGAAGGGGGTGAGCCTCATTACCGGTATCGATCTTGATGATATTGCACTTGAAAAACTTGCGGGTGAACTGAAAAAGAAATGCGGTTGTGGCGGTGCTGTGAAAGACGGCGTGATTGAGATCCAGGGCGATAAACGTGACCTGCTCAAACAGCTGCTGGAAGCGAAAGGAATGAAAGTGAAACTGGCGGGTGGCTGATTGACCGGTAAATGATCGACTGTTCATAATAAGATGCTGCATCCGCAAAGGTGCAGCATCTTGCTTTAGGTTTTAGAGATATCACAACGCGAAAACACATTGTTTGTCATCTGTGTGATGACAATAAAGTTGACCTGAACAACCCAATCCTATTTTTAGCTTTATTCGTTGCTTAACGCTTACGTTTTTTGATGCCAGTTAAATAGAATTCATCTCCCGGTTGTTTTATTTACTGACCTGGTGTCCGACGATACCACCGACTGCCGCGCCACCTAACGTCCCTAAGGTACTGCCGTCAGTCAGCACTGCACCACCCAGCGCACCCGCACCCGCACCGATTGCGGTGTTACGGTCACGCTTAGACCAGTTACCACAAGCGCTGACAGACATCGCCAGAGTCAGAACCAGTGCAATACTGGCAACACGTTTATTTACGAGCATCATAATTTTTCTCCTATCCAGACGCAATTGTGCATCCGTGAGTTAAAAATAATAAAAGTGATATCTATTCACTAGGTGAATAATCTTAATTCACTAAAGATGCTCTTCCTCACCACACAAAAAACTAAAGAGCTGGACAGATCTTCAACGGTTTATAGAACAAACGGGCACTTTTACGTTTGCAGCAGAACTGTACGTACTCTTTAGCGATTTCCCCCATACCTGCATCCACCGGCCACCCAGACAATAAAGCATCGCAATAAGAGGAAACCACGATGCTAAGACAACTGAAAGAGCAGGTATTAGAGGCTAACCTGGCACTGCCTCGCCATAATCTGGTGACCTTTACCTGGGGAAATGTCAGCGCCGTTGACCGCAAACTTGGGCTGGTCGTGATTAAACCCTCAGGCGTGGAATATGACCACATGGGTGTGGACGACATGGTGGTGGTAGAACTGGAGACAGGAAAAATCGTCGAGGGCAGTAAAAAGCCGTCTTCGGATACTGATACCCACCGGGTGCTGTATCTGAATTTCCCCGAAGCAGGGGGTATTGTCCATACACATTCGCGCCACGCCACCATCTGGGCGCAGGCCGGTTTGGACATCCCCGCCTGGGGCACCACCCATGCAGATTACTTCTACGGTAATATCCCCTGCACGCGGCTGATGACCGAGGAGGAAATCGCCGGGCGTTATGAATGGGAAACCGGAGAAGTGATCGTGAAAACTTTTGCGGAAAGAAATTTGTCACCGGCAGATATTCCGGCTGTACTGGTGCATTCGCACGGGCCGTTTGCCTGGGGGAAAGATGCCGATAATGCCGTGCATAACGCTGTAGTGCTGGAGGAAGTCGCCTACATGGGCATCTTCTCCCGCCAGTTAACGCCGCAGTTACCCGATATGCAGCCGCAATTACTGGATAAACATTACCTGCGTAAACACGGCAAAAACGCTTACTATGGTCAATGATCGTCGTTATACCCAAGGTCAGCCGACCAGGCTGACCTTAATTCCAGCGGCGGAAAGTTGCTGCTGGTAGTCCGGTAATAATTTGTCGTCAGTGATGACCTGGCTGAAGGCGCTGACCGGTCCGAGCGGGTTGAGATTTATTTGACCGAATTTCGATGAATCCGTCAAAACGATATTTTCCGCCCCTTTTGCCACCACTGCATTCACCACATCTGCACGTAACATGTCACGGCCGGTAAAACCGGTGGTGTCAGTGAAGCCGTCGATGCCCATGAACGCTTTGCTGAAATTCATCTGTTGCAGGCACAGTCTGGTCAGCGGGCCGACTACGGTCTGGCTGGTTTTCTGATACATCCCGCCAAGCAGAACCACGTCACAGGGCATACTTTTCAGCAGAGAAGCGACATAACTACTGACGGTAATCACCGTCAGATTTTTTTTGTCGGTAAGGTATTGGGCCAGCAGGGCGATGCTGCTGCCGCTTTCGAAAAATACGGTTTCACCGTCATGGATCAGTGACGCTGCAAATTTCGCCAGTTTTTGTTTCTGCGCGAAGTTCGACATCATGCGGGTATCCACGTCATCTGTCTGGATCGCGACAGCGAAACCGTGGGCACGTCGCAGGTAATGTCGCTGTTCCAGCAATGTAAGATCGTGACGGATCGTCACTTCCGACACCTGACAAATCTGTGACAACTCACTGACGCTGATGCGTTGCTTATCATTGACCCATTGCAAAATAACTTGCTGTCTGTCGTTCATAACCGCCCAAAATAAGGGCGACCTGCGCCGCCCAGAGAAAGTAAAATTCAGATGCGAACTTTACAGTGAATGTTCAGTACGGGCGATAATATCATCCTGCGCCTCAGGGGATAAGGCCGTAAAGAATGCCGAGTACCCCGCAACTCGTACCACAAGGTCGCGATAATTCTGCGGTTCCTCACGGGCTTTCAGCAATGTCTCACGGGAAACAATGTTGTACTGAACATGCCAGCCACGATGTTCCTCAAAGAATGTCCGCAACATCAGCATTAACGTCTCGCGATCGCTTTCATTTTCAAGTGATGCCGGATTCAGTTTCTGATTGAGCAGTACGCCGCCGAGAATAGCTGCTGTCGGCAATTTACCCAGAGAATTAAATACGGCCGTCGGCCCGAGATGATCGGTGCCGGATGCCGGGCTGGCCCCTTCCGCCAGCGGTGTGAAGGCCTTACGTCCGTCCGGTGTGGCCGTGGTGGCGGCACCAAACGGAACATTGGCAGAAATAGACGATGTACCCGCATAATACGTGCCACCGACCGGGCCGCGTCCGAAACGGGTATTGTGATAATTCGACAGTTCATCGATGTAGCACTGATACGCACGCACCAGCAGATTATCGACCTCATCATGATCGTTGCCATATTTCTCTGCACCGTTAATCAGCCGCTGACGCAGTCGTTCACCGTCCAGCCCCGCATAATCCGATGCCAGTGCGTGAGCCAGTTCCTGCTGGCCGATCACACCCTGATCGAATACCAGTTTTTTCACCGCCACCAGACTGTTACCCAGATTGGCGATCCCGACCTGCAAACCGGAAACCCAGTCGTATTTTGCGCCGCCTTGCTTGATGGTCTTCCCGCGTTCGATACAGTCATCGACCAGTGCCGAACACAGTATATCCTGCGCATTTTCTTCCAGAATGGTATCTACCACACACTCAATTTCGATGGATTTGCGGGTGTAATAGCGGATCTGCTGGTCCCATTGTGCAAACACCTGTTCGAAATTATCAAAATTCCCTTGTGACAAGCCACGCTCCTGCGGCAGGAAACGGGTATGGCTCTTAGCATCGTGCCCCTGTTCCAGTGCGGCAAGCATGACGCGGGCAAAATTGATAAAACTCATCCCGGTACAGCGATAACCCCATTTGCCACCGACCGCCGTTTCGATACAGCCGATGGCAGCATAGTCATAGGCATCCTGTTTTTCGACCCCCAGTTTGATGAATTCAGGAATAACAATTTCGTCGTTATTAAAGGCAGGCATGCCGAAACCACAGCGGATCACCTGCACGCAGGCATCAAGGAAATCACTGCTCATTCCGGCGTGATAGCGCACGCTGAGATTGGGCTGAGTGGACCGCAATTGTCCGCAGGATTCTAAAATGGCATATGACAGCGGATTTACAGCATCGCAGGCGACATCATTATGTAAAGTCTGTCCGCCGATGGTGACGTTCTGGTACAGCGGGCTACCTGCCGAGGCTTTGGAATGTGTACCGGAGCGGATCTTGTTGACTTCCAGCAATTTCAGCCAGCAGCTTTGCAGCAGCTCAATGCCCTGGTCATGCGCCAGCGTTTGTTCCAGTTCGACATCACGACGCCAGAACGGATAAAGATACTGATCCATACGACCGAATGACACTGAGTGGCCGTTGGATTCGATTTGTAAAATCAACTGGATGAAATAGCACAGTTGTAATGCCTGCCAGAAGTTTTGCGGTGGCTGGTGGGCAATGACGTCGCAGTTAGCCGCGATCGTCAGCAACTCGTTGCGACGCGGCTCGCGGGTTTGTGTCGCAGCCATATCACGCGCCAGCCGGGCAAAACGCACGACGTGATCGCTGACAGCTGCCAGCGTGATATCAATGGCTTTCAGCAGTTGTTCTTTATGCAGGTCTTCCCAGTCAGTCAGTTTAATGCGGCTGCGACGCTCATCCACCTTACTGCGCAACCCGTCCAGACCCAGCTGCAGCAACAGCGGAAAATTCACCGCCAGGTGGGCATCGCCGGAGGTCATATTGCCTTCAGCTTTCACGATACCACTGTCGAGCAGGGCTTTCTGTTCATCAGTGAACATACCGTAGCAGCGGTCCTGTACGGTCTGGCCGCGCCACCACGGGCAGATTTCATGCAGGATTTTCTTATTGGCTTCACTGACTGCAAAACCCGCACCCGGCCGGTCAGCAAGCGCATCAATTTCACTTTCGATCCAGCCCACCGTGTATTCCGGGAAAATCGGCGCAGCGCGCACTTCGCTGGCCTGATTACCGACGATCAGCTCATCGTGTTTGATCCAGATAGTACGTTGACGCAAATGTTCGGCCAGTGCCAGTGCCCGGCGAATGGCAAGCGGTTTGTCAGCATGCTGTTGATAAACCTGCGTGTAGTGCTGTGCGCGCTCGGTACACACCGGTGGCTTCACGATGTGGATCAGCGCTTCTTTGTGAGAAAGAATACGGGCCGAAAGGGTGTTCAGATTCAGTTGGGTCATTTTTCTTATCCTCTTAACTGTGCACAAAGTCCTTTTTCTGTGGCGTATTCTTCGGCAAACGTCAGCAGGTCAGGGTCATTTAACGGCTGGCGCGGGGCCAGATAGGGTTGTCCCAGCAGGGCATATTTATTGATGCCCAGCGTGTGGTACGGCAAAAAATGGATAGCTTCGCAGCCGGTTTCATTGGCGGCAAAATCAACAATCTGGCGGATGGAGGCGCGATCGGCATTAAACTCAGGAATTAACGGTACGCGGACGATAAGCTTTTGCCCGGCGGCGGCCAGACGACGGAAATTATCTTTCACCCTTTTGGCGGAACCCCCGGTCAGGCGCCGGAAAGGTTCATCGGCAACATGCTTGAGATCGGCCAGCATTAAATCCAGCGCGCCCAGCGAGGGTTGAATGTAGTGCCACGGCACATGCAGACAGCTTTCCACGGCGGTATGCAGGCCTTCATGACGGCAACGTTGCAGCAGGTTCAGTGCAGTGTGTGGCTGCATAAACGGTTCGCCGCCGGAAAGCGTTACACCGCCGCCGGTGCGGATATAAAAAGGCTTATCCCGCAGGATTTGCTGCATCAGGGCGTCAATATTCGCGTTATCTCCGCACACACTCAGCGCGCCGGAAGGGCAAACCTGTTCAATCTGACAGAGATCCTCTGCCTGGAATTGCGCCCTGCGAACCGTAATCCTGCCATTTACCACGCTGACCGCATGGGGAAAAGTCTTTGCGCAGTGCTGACAATCCGCACTGCACAAACGCGCGTCGTACAGCACGTCAGCCGTGGCGGAGCGGCTTTCCGGATTCTGGCACCAGGTACATTTCAGGGAACAACCTTTCAGAAAAACCACCGTGCGGATCCCAGGCCCATCATGTGTGGAATAACGCTGTACATTGAAAATCATGTCGACGCTCCTTGGCGTTTAATGCTTCTTTCGTAATTTACTATCTTTCATTCGAAAGTGATTTTGACGATGATCAACAAACCGTCTGCTTCCAGGCGTACACTCACTGAACTTTGCATTCACTCACACGTTCAGGAAGGAAGTTATGGAGCTCTATCTCGATACTGCCAATGTCATCGCTGTAAAACGCTTATCGCGCATCCTGCCATTACAGGGCGTTACCACCAATCCGAGCATTGTGGCAAAAGAAGGAAAATCGCTGTGGGAAGTGCTGCCTGCACTGCGTGATGCCCTGGGCGGTAACGGTAAATTATTCGCGCAGGTGATGGCTGCTGATGCCGAACAAATGGTGGCAGAAGCGTTGTTACTGACACAACGGGTGTCCGGCTTAGTGGTGAAGGTGCCGGTGACCGGTGAAGGTCTGGCAGCTATCAAAAAGCTCAAGGGCATGAACGTTCCGACGTTGGGTACCGCGGTGTACGGGGCAGGTCAGGGGTTACTCTCGGCACTGGCCGGGGCGGAATATGTCGCGCCTTACGTGAACAGGCTTGATGCCCAGGGGGGTGACGGCATTGCCATGGTGAAAGATTTACAGACCTTACTGAGCCTGCACGCGCCGCAATCAAAAGTACTGGCCGCGAGTTTCAAAACGCCGCGTCAGGCCATAGAGTGTCTGCTGGCGGGCTGTCAGTCCATCACGTTGCCGGTTGATGTGGCTGAACAGCTATTCAGCACGCCAGCGGTGCAGGCTGCGGTGGAAAAGTTTGATGCTGACTGGCAGCAGGCTTTCGGCACTTCCTCGCTGAGCTGATATCTTGCGTGACACCCGGCCCGCACAGACCACTGCTGCGGGCTTTTTTGTTTTTGTGCGTTAAGAATTTTTGTACAAATAGTTCGAAAATGTGATTTCCCTCCGAAATCAAATATTG
>NZ_JAFMOS010000400.1 GCF_019049755.1 Rahnella perminowiae | reverse complement strand
ATATACAGACCGAATTATTACTTTCTCAGGACTTTAAAGTGCACTGTAAATATCCATTCTAAGAGAGTGGATAATCATCAAAATCTGTTTCGTACATATAGTTCATTCCTGAATGCTTCGCTTGGTTAGGGAGTTGCAAACTAAAAGGCGTGGAGTCAGAGGCGTGTCTGCGCAATGTGATGGCCACTATCGCGGCTCACCCATGAATTAAGATCATAGATCTCCTACTGCGGAAACTCAACATCCCTCCTGAATAACAGCCAATACGGTGCTGGGTAGCCACTTTCAGCTCATAGAGGGGAATGTTAAAGTAGCTGCTGAAACGTTTCAAATTACCATGGCATGCACTATTAACCGCGAATTTCCATCAACGCGAGTTGCATCCAGAAAAGAGTTATTTCTTCCCTGATAGGGTGACAAGATTTCTGAAATTGCTGAGAATCAACGAAGCAGCTACTTCATTATCGAGGCCATGAAGTTCTGCAATTCCACGAACTGTCCGGTTAACATCCGTTGGTCGTATTGAGACAGCATTATTCAGTATGAAAGGACCATCGGTTTCGGTTAATAACCTGTTCAAAGGGAGGCTGGTGATGAGCTTTCGATGCTTTACTGACCTGAACATCTCCTCATTTATCGAAAAATAACAACCAAGCTCGGCAGCTCGCCTTGCTTCAGAAATAGTGCCCGTGAACCAGTGAAGAATAGCCTGCCCGTTTTCGAGCAGTCGACTTTTTTCTAAATGACTCAAAACTTTGGCCGCAGCACGTATGCTGTGGATGCTTAGGATTTTATTTCCCTGCTCCGTACAGGCATACAAAATATGGGAGAAAACCCTCTCTTGAGCTTCAAAACTTCTATAGAACCTTGGTCCTGCATCAAGGCCAATTTCGCCGACGTAACGCGTGGCAGGGAGATAGCGCTCAAGTAGCACCACTTCCTGCTCGCGCTCTGCAACCAGCTGAGGATGCAGCCCAAGTCCTATACGTACAAAGGGTGAATGCTCCGCCAACTCACAATTCCTCTGCCAGGCTTTGGGCGTTGTCGTCACTGCTAATGTGGCCACGCGCGCTCTGTCACATTCGGCAATGATCTCTTTATGATCGGGGTAAAGATCCAGATGGCAGTGAAAGTCAACCCACAGTGGGGAGACTTTCTTCTGAGCATTACTCATGATAACGGACTCGTAATAACGCCATTGAGTAGGCGTCCCACCTCTTGCATTCCTCTGGTATAGACACCCTCATAATCGATGATTTTAGCGGGATTATCACTGAGCGGTCCGGGTTTATGTATGTCGAATTTCGCGCGTCCCGGGTTATCCGCCAGCTTCGCCAGTATGAACTGGAAGGCACGAACATGTTCTCCCTCAGCCTTATTGCTGTCTAAAACCTGCGCTCTGAGATCTCGTATACGGTAAGGTGTGCTGTCGATACCAAATGCGTTAAACAGAGACGCGCGCCTTATCAGGCAAGGCACACACCGGCCACAGTGTTTGGGTTTACGTTCATTTTCGTCTGGGTCCCAGCGGCGGCTTTGTGGAGATGAGCATGACATAGTACCCGCTGCATGTTGCCTCAGAAAATTCAGATCCCGACAATTTGCAACCATCTCACCTTTTGTCGCGAACGCGTAAGGGTTAACCAGATGGGCGGTAATGCCTAGGTTATGCAAAAGATCATTATATCGAGCCATATAGTACGGATGCGTCGTACGTGTACTTAACGCCCCAACGCGCAGTGGATCAAGCGGAACATTAAGCGATATGAGTCCATTCTCCGGCACATTGATTACAGTCTCGCCACCTACAGCATCAGCGGCCATTGCCGCGAGCGAGAAGAATAGAAACGAACGACCGCGTAATGTGTTTTCGCCCTCATCGTCCTCAACGGTGCCAATAGGAAAACCAACACGCGCTCTGACGTGTGCAAAGGGCTGTTCGAAATGCCTCTGCAGGCGAACCGCACAGTCGCTCTGATATTGACTGGTAACAGAATCCCAGTAATGGCTGATGAAAAGCGGAGAGTGTCCTGCAGAAAGCAGATCAACAGCGCCAATAAAGCTATCGAGACCACCCGAGAATAAACAAACAGATGTAGGTTCAACTGTGCGATCATAGGGCGATTCACTAATGAGCTCTACCTGTAACTCAGGTCGCGCGTGAAACTGCAGAGTCCAGCGATCACCTGTAAGGAAATTTAGGAGCTTGCTAAGAAGTCCTGCCTGTGTCGTCCACAGCGCAGGATCAGCCATAGGGACATGCAATGCAATCTCCCGTGTCCACCTGTCCTGCGCATTCTGTTCACGCGAAATTCGTGTGTCCGCCGCGGTGACAGTCAACGCCAGCAGCGCTAGGTCGAAAGAATTATCAGATGGCGTTAATCCAATTTCAGCAAGCCCTTCCAGCGCCTGACCGAGGCCATAATCTAGCCGGCCGTTATCTTTCAGGAAATTGATCTCAGTCGTATGTGTTTGCAGACGATTGAGCACCGGCTGAAACGTATCCGAAGCCCCTAGTCTCGCGATTATTGTGTGATGGCTCATTCCGATCTCTCTCCTTCACTGGCTATCAATTCAAATGCATATTCATAGATTCTCTCAACCTTTTCCTCAACTGCGACTCCAGAGAGTCCGCCAATATCCCTTATTTCGTCTTGCAACTGAGTACGGGTCGCCGTATCTACAAAATCATGCAGAGTCGCCTGAATGTCACTGATAGCCTGGATGTCATCGGGCAGCTTGATGGCGTTGTGCCCGATGTCAGCCATGACCCTGCCTTCGATTGAATGCACCACGAACCCAATGAATACTTCCTGAAGTTGCTCGAATGTTAACGCATTGAAACTCTCCAAGCCGCTCTCCGACATGTCGCCGATGGTGTCTAGCATTGCCTGTCTTGCGATGCCTTCATCGACAGATCCCCCTGGTGGGCAGAGAAACTCAATCAAAGAGACGAAAACGGTAGTAGCTGGTTGGTCAGACAAATTATTCAGATTGAAGCGCTGTAGTGCCTGCGCAGCCCCACCTTGCTGGAAATCACCGAGGATACTGAGCAATCCCCCTGCGACGGCACGTGACGATCCCATCCGTCGGCTTGCTCTTCCTGCTCCACCAGTACCATTTCGTACATAGTTTGCAATGGCCTTTCCAAGTGCGCTGCGGCTCCCGGAGCGCGCATAGCGCGTGAAATCACCTTTAGGCGAGCTGAGCGGACCGCTACCACTCGAGTCTGGAGGTGCTACTGGGGCTGAGGAGGCTTCATCCTGGGGCTGGTCGTCAGCCGGGGAGGCGGAAGGTAGAGGTAGCGTAGGTTCTGGCGGATTGTCTACAAAATCT
This sequence comes from Rahnella perminowiae, assembly GCF_019049755.1. Taxonomy (GTDB): domain Bacteria; phylum Pseudomonadota; class Gammaproteobacteria; order Enterobacterales; family Enterobacteriaceae; genus Rahnella; species Rahnella perminowiae. Next base: position 4,426 of record NZ_JAFMOS010000400.1, on the reverse strand, counting down.
GGAACCAAACCTGTTGCTGGCCCACCATAAGCTTTAGAAGTCCCCATTTATTTTTTTATCCCTGGCATATTAAGTAATCCTTTTGTCACGTTGCTCAAAGGAATGTTCTCCTGCTGTTCAACCCAATCATTCATTATTGCCCGAAAGTCCCTTTCAAATGAAGGATCTACAAAACATTGCATAAAACCGGGAAGCCACGCGCCGCCTGTTTTAGGTACCTGAATACGCCGAATAAATTCTAGAAGCTTACGCTGCGTCTGGGGTAAAATCTTCACGACGAACTGAAGTCCATCAACGCCATCGGGTTTTTTAACGAAACTATCTTGCTGAAGGATACGTTCGACCAGAGTGTCAAATACTTCGTCCACCTCCGGGGGGCCGAGTTTTTCGAGATCGTCTTTCACCGCACTAACTGCGAGCTTAGGTCCCATAAGTTTTTCTATTAGCGCAGCTAGATGGCTCGCTATTTGCGAAATGGAGAAGGAACTCTGCTTATCGCGTGTCACAAATACGTAAGGACGCAGGTCCACACCCGCAAGCTTCGGCTCAATTCTAGCCCAACCAACAGCCCATTCATTTCTCAACCACTCGGCTAGAACAGCATCCTTATTTTCATTATCTTTTTCAGTGGGCGGCTCCATGTGAGGGATTTCTGTCTTTCCGTCTCTGAGATGCTCCTCGAACTCAGCCAGCACGTCAGGTTTGCCGTCTTTATGATTGCTAGTATGGCGAACGATCTGCTCGTAAAAGGTGGGATAAAAGCGCTCAGCAAGCATTACCTTGGCCAGAACAGGGCGCTTGATGTCTTCACCAAACCCACGCTCATCTGCAATAGCTTGTCGTAACATCATAGAATTCAAGAATCGTTTTATCTGTCGTGGATTACCACGGGTTCCCTTGCTCAGCAGAGGGGTAACATGAGCGCTGATTTGCAGAGCCTGCTCTACATCTGGCGGAATATTCCCCTCCATCACCGCGTTGACTACATCCCAGTCCAGCCCACGACTGGTCCAGGGACGTTTCATCTCCTCGCGTGCTTTATCAAGCAGTCGTACAAAAGACTTGTGCTGCGTGCCGAGCGCATTTTCAGTAAGTAACAGCGTGGTATAGATTCTTGTTTCAGCACTACCTAGCGCCGGGATACGGAAAGGAACCTGAATTAATTTTTCCAGATAATTTCGAGCGTAAGTTAGAGGGCCTGTGCTTTGCGGTAGATCAGGAAAATGTTCGCGCACTGCATATTCAATCATCGCTTCATCTGCACCTATCACAAATGCTGTGTTTTCAACGAATAAAAATAGTCGAATCGCCTCGAGAGTAGCGATTGCCGTTTTAGGTAGGCACCGATCAAGATCGTCTACAATAACAACAAGCTTATCGACTTTAGCAGCAATAAGAAGCTCTTTAAATTCCTGACGGAAAGCATGTATATGTTTAGGAAGGGATTCATTCTCGCCATCAGCTTCCTTAATAAATTCACCGGCCTTACTGGCAAAATCTCTGATATCATCTGCTGATATATGGTCTTGTGGTGAACTCAATAGATTGGTGGCGAAATCATAAATACCTTTGAACTGTTCGGCCGTAGGAACACCTGTAAAAGCGGTGAATGCGAGTCCGCCAGCTTTCCTAGCGATTTTGAACCAATCAACTCTGCGCAGCACTTTCTTCGCTGCATCAGCTACTTTAGTACAACCGGGGCGAGCCCGAATGAGCTCTTCAACAAGGGTTTCGATTATAACTGTCTTAGCATCTTCGAACCCTTCGAACGTCCAGCCGTTGAACCAAAGGCAGAGTGTTTTCTCGTCACCAGCGTAAGATGCCTCAAGCATTTTCAGAACGCTTGATTTACCTGCCCCCCAGTCTCCATGAACACCTATAGTGATCGGGACATTGGATGTCTGATCGATGAGCCTGACCACTGTTTTGGCGATCGCTTCGTAATACAACAGGTCCGTTGCTGTTTCCTGATCGTTCAAAAACATGCATTATCTCCTAGGTTCATACCATCGGCTCTCAAGACGTATCTCCTACCAGCTCCTGCCAACTGCAATCGAAAAAGCAATAGTCAATCTCTTGATCCCAAACACTATACTTAACCTTAAGATTTATCCTAAACTCTGACTGAAACATATGGAAGCATTTAGTTTCATAAAACTAACCCAACGTTTGAGCAAACCTGAACGACAAGAAAACCGTTTCTGCACCGATAAAGCTGAGGAAGTTGCACACAAAAGGAAGCTTGTTACTATCCCGGTACTGTTCTTGCCAACATATCCTTAACTGGTAAGACAGCCTTATTTTGATGGGTAGATAGCAATGCTTGTGTGAGAGGATTAGCTATGTCCTTGCAAGGGCCATGTTGGGCCAAAAAATTGGAGGGTATGGTTCGTTATCTGAGCATTTAAGTTGATGTTGCCCTAAAAATAACTGAATTGATTCAAGTGTAAGCTTGTCAGGTTGCAACAGTAGCCCAATGTATGCCAAAAGCAGACTTCGCATCATTCTGAGTTAATCAATGAGAGCAGGTCAGAATGACAGTTCAAGTCTGAACTAATATCGTTAAATTCAAATCCCAAATCCCAAATCCCAAATCCCAAATCCCAAATCCCAAATCCCAAATCCCAAATCCCTTTCACCGCTGCGGAGCAAGGGGGGCTACATCTGGTTATGTAGAGACTGATCCTTTTCTCCTGTGTGCTTTTCATTCCTCGTATCTGCTTCCGGTTAATCGTTTCCCAACACAACCCGTCCCGCAAGGGTAAATAGCACGCATGCTGCGCCCTTGCGGGATGGAACGATGCCGGGAAAGCGAACCGTCAGGCGATACGAAGACGAAAATCACACCACTGACGGAGAAAAAACCATGACTATTTCCCTGCATACCCAGACTAGCGCCCCTAACACCGCAACGGAGACCAGCGTATCCCCGCTGGAGCAGTCAGGCTCCTCAAAAACGAAATTTTCCAGAACCAAAACCGATATTTATCAGACAGTCACTGACAGCATCATTTCTGCCCTTGAAACAGGCGTTAAGCCGTGGTCCTGCCCGTGGCAGCGCGTACCAGGCATGTCAGGATTACCTTCAAACTACGCGACTGGTGCTGCTTACAGTGGAATGAATATCATATTGCTATGGTGCAGTGCCTCAAAACAGGGATTCAGTGATTCGCGCTGGATGACCTACAAGCAGGCAAAAGCGGAAGGCGGGCAGGTGCGCAAGGGAGAACACGGCACTACCGCCATTTTCTATACCACGCTGGAAAAGGAAAATGACGACGGAGAAACTGACTATATCCCAATGATGAAGACGTTCACCGTGTTTAATGTTGAGCAAATTGATGGTTTGCCTCTGAGTGACGAAGCCGTTTGTGCGGCAGAGACCTTTGAGCCGTTACCGCGTGCGGAAGCGCTTTTCCGTAACAGTGGTGCAACCATCATTGAGAAGGGACAAAACGCCTTTTTTGCACCGTCAACCGATGAAATCCGTTTACCGGAACGTTGTCTTTTTACCGATGCTGCCAATTTCTACGCCACCGGCCTGCATGAACTAATTCACTGGAGCGGGGCAAAAAGTTGGCTGAACCGTGAAATGAAAGGGACGTTTGGCAGTGAGGGGTATGCGTTTGAGGAGTTGATCGCCGAACTGGGAAGCGCGTTCCTGATGGCGGATCTGGGGATCGTTGGAGAGGTGCAGCATGAAAGCTATATCGCTTCCTGGCTGAAAGCACTGAAGAACGACAAGCGCTATATTTTCAAGGCCGCCAGCGCGTCATCCAAAGCGCATCGTTATTTGATGGATAAGCTTTGAGCGGGAATGCACTGCAAAGGAGTGGGGCTTTGCGTGTAGGGGTCTTTTAAAACAGTAACGCTGTAGGGACATGAGTGAGGCGGAGCGCAGACAGGGCGAGCACCGAACAGTCATGTTCCTGCAGTGGAATTAAAACAACCCCAAGAAGGGATTTATGTGTAGTTACTCCATGTGATTAATTGTATAAGCTCATATCGCTGTACAGCTTTCTCGTACAGTACACAACTAAATATGACAGTCAGTTAAGAGCCAGGAGTCGACGTTGGCGAAGAAAAGAATGTTCAAGCCCAGCAATCATGCTAATCGCCGTAAAAAAACATTTTCGCGGCTTTATTCCTCGGTTCTGGCTCCTTACTCCCATCTCAGAGTGCTATCTTCATAATGTTGTAATGGTGAAGTTCATGAGGCTGATTCTTTTGTTACAGATCCCATTTATTCCCTTCCACAGATAGCCTGAATTCAATAGGTTCTCCGCAAATGTGTACAGCTGGAGCACCAGGTTCATTCCATCGAAATAGATTAAGATGCCAGCCGCCCGGTATTAATCTTGAGCAATCAATAAGGCCATCAGCACCGTATCTACGAGCAAGGTCAGAGTTTTTCCATGATGGAGGT
>NZ_JAFMOS010000401.1 GCF_019049755.1 Rahnella perminowiae | reverse complement strand
GGATAATATAACCCCCACTTTACTTTACATGGGGGTAATGACTCAATCAAATTTGTAACTGGAGTTAATGTCGATTATGCGATACATCTAATGTGTTAGATAATAGTTTTTGTTGAAACCACTTCTTAGTGGCATAAACAGCAGTCGCTGCAAGTGCAATATTACACAAAGCACTAATAATATCAGATGAGCTACCCAATTCTACAATTTGTTCCTTGTTAAATATGGATAATACAAAGGCTGTGAAAATTGACCTCCCCCCAGTATTAGATACAAGGCTCAGTTAGTAATGTCGGATCCTTCACTCTCAGAATTACCCTTTCTCCAGCCCGCTGCAAATTCAGACGGTGTCTGATAATTCAGCGTGGAGTGTGGGCGACATTCGTTATAATCCTGACGCCATTCACTGATGGTTTTCCTGGCATGGCTGATGTCGCTAAACCAGTGTTCATTCAGGCATTCATCGCGAAAGCGTCCGTTAAAACTCTCAATAAATCCGTTCTGTGTCGGTTTACCGGGCTGAATAAGCCGCAGCTCCACGCAATGCTCAAAGGCCCACTGGTCAAGTGCTCTACAGGTAAACTCCGGCCCCTGGTCAGTTCTTATCGTAACCGGATAGCCGCGAAACAGCGCAATACGGTCCAGAATACGCGTGACCTGCACGCCTGAAATCCCAAAGGCAACAGTGACAGTCAGGCATTCCTTTGTGAAGTCATCGACGCAGGTAAGGCACTTGATCCTGCGACCGGTGGCCAGTGCATCCATGACGAAATCCATTGACCAGGTCAGATTGGGCGCATCCGGGCGAAGCAGCGGAAGCCGCTCAGTCGCCAGACCCTTACGACGTCGTCTGCGCTTCATACTCAGGCCGGCTAGCCGAAAACTGGCAGGAACGCGCTATCATGCGCAGGAGGTCAGGCAAACCTGCCAGCATATCATGGCCCTCTATCCCTCGATGCAGGCTGAACTGACTGAACTGCAAAACTGGCTGGTGCGCTGTATCAGATAACGGCGGGGATTCCAGAGGCCGTTGAAAGGATGGCCTCCGGATGCTGCTAGATTGCACTGCGCCTATACTTTTTCTCCGCAATGGTACCGGCCTGATGGCGGATAGTGCCGGTTTATTAAAACGTTATAAAAACTCACTGATCCCACTTAAAAAGCCCGGTGGTGAATGCTGCTACTTGCGCAATATTTCATAAGACACTATAACCATTAGCTAAAATATTTAGTAACATCCATTATTGTGCATCGGCACAAAACACCACAGAAATTCTTGATTAAAAATGACGGGTAGCGCTCACGAGGCAAGTTGCACGTTCTTATGTCTGGCGATAAGATTAGTCTGAAATGTCTGCATTGAATGATATAAAGCTCAAAAAGAAGGCCGCAAGGCGCAAGGCATTTTTAAAAAACTTTGATTTCGCAGCCGTTCGCGTGATCGTCGCAGCACCCTTACAATCGGAGAGGCTCTTTCTTGATATCAATTTCTTTAATGTTTTGGTCATACCCCGGGGCTCCGGTATCTTTATGATCTGATTGATAGTCAAAAAAGTTATTAATCAATTAGCCGTGCCGTTGATGTTTTGGACAAAAATGAAAATACAATTCGATACGGCCTTTAACAGCAGCTATCTGTGCCAGCCGGTTTACACCATTGAAGGGAAATTACTGGCTGTAGAATTAATTTGCCGTTTTTCCAGTGCTGACAGTAAGTTAGTGATGCCTACAGAACTGGTTCTGAACCTGTTAACACCGCAGCAGTTATTACGATTTCTCACTGAGCAACAGATATGGGCGTGTGAGCATGCCCAATGGTTTACCGATAATCAGGTTATTTTGAATATCAGTGTTGAGGAAAAACAGGTGGCCTTATTGCTGGAAGATGAAAATCTTCGCAATGCTTTCAGCACATATACTTTCATTCATCTGAATTTAAGTGAGTCGTTTCCACGACTTTCCGAAGGCAGGAATAATGAACAAGTGGTGGCATTAAACAAATATTTTCCACTGTGGCTGGAAAACTTCGGCTCAGGCAGCATCACCATGGCACCCATTTTTGACCATCTTTTTCAGTGGGTGAAGCTCGACAAAAATCTTTTCTGGCAGTTATATGAGGGTGAAAATTTCACCATTGTAATGCCCTCGCTGGTAAGAAATGTTAGTCGATTTTGCCGTAATATTGTGGTCGACGGGCTAGACTCGCAGGACTATTTCGACGCGTTACGTAAAGCGGATATACAGGGTATGAAGGGATTGCTATGGCCTGGTGTTGAGCCCGCCGAACTGGACAGCCTGCTCATCCGGCCTGCTCAGTTTCATTAGTCGTGACACGCAGTTTTACGCTCAGGATCCCGGCCAGCACCTGCTGTTCCGGGATTTTTGATATCTGCGGATAATAATCTCCCTGCATTTCCTCCGTGTTAATTAATGCCCTGCAGTCCTACACTATCAAAAAGGGGGATTTATGCCGCGATTTGAACATCATTATGCTGAGCAGTTACCTGGCTTTTACACACAGTTGCAACCGACGCCGCTAAAAGGCGCAAGACTTCTTTATCACAGCGAACCGCTGGCGCGTGAACTGGGACTGGATGAATCACTTTTTGATGCTGAACATCGCCAATACTGGTGCGGTGAAAAAATTTTCCCGGGCATGGAACCTCTGGCTCAGGTTTACAGCGGGCATCAGTTTGGCCAGTGGGCCGGGCAACTGGGCGACGGACGCGGTATTTTACTGGGCGAACAGGTTTTACCTTCAGGAAAACGCTTCGACTGGCACCTTAAAGGGGCAGGGTTGACACCTTATTCACGGATGGGCGATGGCCGTGCGGTTTTACGTTCTGTGGTGCGTGAGTTTCTGGCCTCTGAAGCGCTGCATCATTTATCGGTACCGACAACGCGCGCGCTGACGATTGCCACCAGTGATGAGCCGGTTTTCCGCGAGCAGCCTGAGCGCGGTGCGATGTTGATTCGTGTGGCAGAAAGTCATATCCGTTTCGGTCATTTCGAGCATTTCTATTACCGTAAACAGCCTGAGCAGGTGAAGCAGCTGGCAGATTACGTCATCGCACATCACTGGCCTCAGTTGCTGGAAAATCACCAGGCTGATGCGTTACGTTATCAGCAATGGTTTACCGAGGTGGTGGAGCGTACTGCCCGGCTGATAGCGCAATGGCAAAGTATTGGTTTCGCCCACGGTGTGATGAATACCGACAATATGTCGATTCTCGGGCTGACCATCGATTACGGTCCTTATGGCTTCCTCGACGATTATCAGCCAGGTTATATCTGTAATCACTCCGATCATCAGGGACGCTACAGCTACGATAATCAGCCTGCGGTGGCATTCTGGAATCTGCATCGTCTGGCACAAACATTATCCGGTCTGATGTCTGCAGAACAGCTACAAACTGCGCTTGGCGAATATGAACCCGCGCTTATGAGAGCCTATGGCACGCTGATGCGCGGTAAACTGGGCTTCTTTACGGAGAATAAACAGGATAACCATCTGCTCACCGGTTTGTTGAGCCTGATGGCAAAAGAGGGCAGGGATTTCACCCAGACCTTCAGGTTGCTCAGCCAGACAGAACAAAGGCAAGCCACATCGCCGTTGCGGGATGAATTCATTGACCGTGACGCTTTCGACAGCTGGTACCAGGCCTACCGCCAGCGCTTACAAACGGAAGATGTTGATGATGCAACGCGACAGGACGCCATGAAACAAAGCAATCCGCGTATTATATTGAGAAATTATCTGGCACAGAAAGCCATCGAAAGGGCTGAAGTGGATGATATCAGTGCGCTGGAGCAACTTCATCAGGCATTGCGTGACCCTTACAGTGATGCTCCTCAGTATGACGAGATGGCGAAACTGCCGCCCGACTGGGGGAAACATCTCGAAATTTCCTGTTCAAGCTGACATAAAAAATGCCACATTCCTGTGTGGCATTTTTATTGAGTCGTCTTTACTGGCGTAAGAAAATCTGTGGCAATTCGGTTTCCGGATGCAGGCAGACGTTCAAATCTGCCTGATACCAGTGGCTAAGGGTGGCTTCGCTCAGTACCTCAGCGGGCGTCCCGCTGGCGACCAATTTACCGCTGTGCAATAAAATAATCCGGTCGGCATACAACGCCGCGAGATTGAGATCATGCAATACGCAACACACCGCCAGCGGTGTTTGCCGGGTTAACTGTCGCAGCAAACGCAACGCGTGTTGCTGATGATATAAATCCAGTGCCGACGTAGGCTCATCCAGAAATAACCAGTGTGGGAAAGGTTCGGGTTGCCAGAGCTGGATAAGCACCCGCGCCAGCTGAACCCGCTGTTGTTCGCCGCCCGATAAATGGCGGTAATCCCTTTCTGCCAGATCCAGACAACCGGTTTGCGTCATGACCTCAGTAAGTGCCCGTTGCATATTGTGCTGGCCGTGCGGTGAACGCCCGAGTGTCAGGACTTCGCGCACGCTAAAGCCAAACGCTAGGGTACTGTTCTGGCGCATAACTGCCCGCGTACGCGCCAGTTCCTGTGCCGGCCAGTCATTAAGAGGTCTTCCCTGAAGCGAAATCTTTCCCGTTTGTGGCAACAGGTAGCCGGTCAGCATACGCATCAGCGTTGATTTCCCTGCACCGTTTGGCCCAATCAGCGCGACCATCTCGCCGCTTTGCAAGCTCAGTGAAACATCGTCAATTAACCGGCGGTCATTAACGCAATAGGTCAGGTTTTCTGCCACCATTGATGAAGCGAAATCAGGCATTACGCGGTACTCCGGGGCGCAGGATCAACCATAAAAAATAAGGCGCTCCAATCAGGCTGGTCAGCAATCCTACCGGCATTTCTGCCGGAGCGACCAGCGTGCGGGCCAGCGTGTCAGCGAGCAAAAGCAGGCAGGCGCCCGCCAGGGCCGAACCCGGTAAAAGCCAGCGGTGGTCAGCACCAATACGCATCCGCAACAGATGCGGGATCACTAAACCGATAAAACCAATCACACCAGAAACTGCGACGGCAGCCCCGGCCAGCAGAGCGCTAAGCAGCAAAAGTTGCAATTGCGTACGGCGGACATTCACACCGAGGTAATGTGCATCTTCTTCCCCTAACTGCAGAATGTTCAGGCGTCGTGCCATGAAAAACGACGCAATGCAGGCTGGCAGGATCAGCGAAGACGCCACGGCCAGCGTCGGCCATTGCGCCTGCCCGAGACTGCCCATGCTCCACAATGAAAATTGGCGTAATTGCTGATCGTCACTGACATAGGTCAGTACACCGACCGCCGCGCCGCATAAGGCATTAATGGCAATACCGGCGAGCAGCAAGCGCGACAATCCGCCATGACCAAAACGACTCAGCGTAAAGACGATGACAGAAATCGCCAGGCTGCCAGCGAATGCGCTGATCATGTGACTGTAAAGTGCCAGTAATGGCGGTAAAGCCAGCGGCATTACTATGGTTAGCGCAACCGCCAGCGCTGCGCCACTGCTGATCCCAAGCAGGCCAGGATCTGCCAGCGGGTTGCGGAACAATCCCTGCATAACCGCACCGGAACTTGCCAGCGCACAACCGACTACCATAGCCAGCAGTACGCGGGGAAGGCGAATGGTCAGCCAGACCTGCCATAAGCTATCGTCAAAAGGACGCCCGAGAAGCGTTCTTAGCGACAGTGACATCGCACCAGTATTCACCGCCATCACGGCTAACACCAGCAGAGCGCAGCCGATGCCAGTCAGCGCCCAGACTGGCGCGCGGCGACGCGATAACACCGGAGGGCTCATGCTGCTCATTTTACCTGTTCCGCAGCATGGCGTAGCTGAGCCATCACCTCTGGCGTTTGCAAACCAAAGCCCAGCAGTGACATATCATCAATGACCAGTACGCGCTGATTCTTACCGGCCGGTGTCATAGCAACGCCAGGCAATTTCCACACCTGTTCCATCCCGCCAAGTGTCTTAACACCGTCAGCGGTCAGTAAAAGGATATCCGGCGCACTGGCAATCACGCCCTCCTGGGACAGCGGACGGTAGCGGCTGAAACCTTGCATAGCGTTTTTCGCCCCGACAGAGGTAATCATCGCATCTGCCGCGGTATCCTGACCGGCTGCCATCGATGACATGCCGCCATGGCTCATCACAAACAGCATTTTTACCGGCAGGGCATCGTGGCGAATCGCTGAAATCTGCGAACGATAGGTCGCGATGAGTTTTTCACCTTCTGACTGCCGGTTCAGTGCCGCCGCAATTACGACGATTTTACGCGGGACGGTATCCGCAGAAGGTGTACCCGGCACACGAACCACTCTTACACCGTTCTGCTCAAGCTGCCGCAACACCAATGACGGCTCTGCCAGTTCGCTGCTCAACACCAGCGAAGGATGCATAGACAAAATTCCCTCAGCGCTGAGCTGGCGCATATAACCGACGTCCGGCAGGCTACGTACCGCCTGCGGACGCAAGCTGGTACTGTCGCGGGCGACCAATTCGTCGCCAGCACCGAGTGCGTAGATAATTTCGGTCACGTCACCGCCAATACTGACCAGTTTTTCAGTGGCATGCAGCACCGGCGTCACCAGCAACGCTGTAACAGCGGCCAGCATTTTCAACATTGTTTTCATGCAGCCACACCTTGCTGGGACAGTTGCGCCAGCTGTTCCCGCCACTGAGTTTGTTCAGGCGTGCCTTCGCTACGCTGACCATACAGTTGTGCGATCTGCGTACCGTCAGCGGCAAACAATTCCAGGCTGGTTACAAAACCATCTTTGGTGGGTTTACGGGTGATCCAGCTTTCCGCGATGGCACTTTCCACCAGATGCAGGGTGAACTGTTTGTTGAAGACATTGATCCATTCTCCGTGTGGCATGACCTTTTCGATCTGACCGGTGAAAATCTGCACGCAGCCACGGTTGCCCACAAAAATCATGATTTCGTTTTGGTCATCTTTGGCGATATTCAGTAAACGCGTCAGTGAGCCGTTATCCACACGCCATGCCAGATCGTCCCCGACGGCTTGGAATGCTTGCTGGCGGGTGACGTCGTGGCGTTTCAGCAACTGGAAGAACTGATGAACGTCGGTCATTGCGCGCCATTCAGCATCGAGAGTGCGGGTATCTGCGGCCATCAGGGCCGGCGTTTCAGGAACTGCCTCTATCTGCAACGGCGGATTGACGTCACTTTTGTACTGCGCAATCAGCGCATTCCATGCCGCCATGTCAGTTTCATCGGTGTTATACACCTTATGAACGGCATCGCCGTGCGCATCGAAGAACTGAATACTGTGGCGAACACCACGGGCCGTGTTTTCTGACAGGCTGAAAATATACAACCAGTGTTGCAGAAACAGACGCAGGTCCAGCGCGCGGGGATTAAGGATCAGACCGGCGTGACCACTCAGATGTTGATTTTCATAGCGACCTTCCTGCTCATGTACGGCAAAGTCGTTGCGGGTAATCGATTTAGTGCTGCCGACATTTTCCAGAGCAGCCAGTAAGGTCCGTGCATCAACATCCAGACGTGCGGCATCATGTGAAACACGCAAAGCTGTCAGTTCCGCTTCGCTGATCCCCAACATTTCCGCCAAATCGCGGGCATATTTACCCGGATTAGCTTCTTTGGCTTGTAAATAATCCTCATAGTGAACTGAATGCATTGCTGTTTCCTCGTTGTCAAAGTTACCCGTTACATAGCGGGTAAAAACCTACGCTGTTATGTGAATGATTTGTAAAAATATTTAGCAGAAAACCTTGTTTTGGATTTTGTTGCTAATGGTAATTAATATCATTTTGATAA
>NZ_JAFMOS010000402.1 GCF_019049755.1 Rahnella perminowiae | reverse complement strand
CCGCCTCCGTTCACACGGGGCGGTTTTTCTTTGCATCCAGCCAGGCCGAGAACTATTTAGCGGCGTCTTTTACCGCGTCAGGTTTAACGCGGCGTTTGCCGACGTTTTTGCTGTCACGATGGCGAACTTTAACTTTCACCTTCGACTTTTCCTGTGCCGCTTTTTGTTTTTCTTTGCGTTTCGCCAGCACTTTCTTCGACGGCTTACCGGTGACTTTTTCGCTCGGGGCTTTGGTTTTAGGACGGAACTCGTCCAGCACACGGGCTTTCAGCGGCTCGTTAAGGTAACGGCCAATCTTACCGAGTAGCAGATGGTCATGTGCTTCCACGAAGGAAATCGCAGTACCTTTGCGACCGGCACGACCTGTTCGGCCGATACGGTGCAGATAGATATCAGCGGTCAGCGGCAGATCAAAGTTGAAGACGTGGCTGATATCGTTGATATCCAGGCCGCGTGCTGCAATGTCGGTCGCAACGAGGACGTTAACGCGGTCTTCAACCATACGTTTGACGGCTTCGGTACGTTTCACCTGTACCATTTCGCCTTCGAGATAACAGGAGTTAATCCCTGCCTGACGCAGCCAGGCAACCAGCTCATGCACGCGTTCACGCTTGCGCACGAAGATCACGGATTTCGTGACATCTTCCTGTTTCAGCAAATGGATCAGCATCTGGGTTTTATGTGCTACATCGTCGGCACGATAATACCATTGCAGAATTTTTTTGCGTTCGCGACGTGACGGGTCGGCTTCGATTTCTACCGGCTCAGTCAGGATGCGCTCTGCGAATTCACGGATGGCTTCCCCTTCCAGCGTTGCGGAGAACAGCAACGTCTGTTTGCGCCAGCGTGCTTCAGCAGAAATTGTTTCTATATCCTGAGCAAACCCCATATCCAGCATGCGGTCGGCTTCATCAAGGATCAGGGTTTCGATTGCGCGGCAGTCAAAATTTTCTTCTTTAATGTATTGCAGCAAACGACCGGTGGTCGCCACAACGATGTCCTGGTTTTCGCTGAACACTTCGGCGTGGTTCATATAAGCCACGCCGCCGGTGATGGTGGCGATATCCAGTTCGGTATGTTTGGCTAACTCACGCGCTTGTTCAGCAACCTGCATAGCAAGTTCACGGGTTGGCGTGAGGATCAGAATTCGTGGCGGACCCGATTTCTTACGCGGGAAATCCAGCAAATGCTGCAATGCAGGCAGCAGGAATGCCGCTGTTTTGCCGGTGCCGGTAGGAGCCGAACCCAACACATCGCGTCCGTCCATTGCTGGCGGAATGGCCTCTGCCTGAATGACAGTAGGACGGCTATAGCCTTTGTCGCCAAGGGCTTCAATCAGGCGTTCATCGAGTTCGAGTTCGGAAAAAGTGGTTACAGTCATGGTCTACCTCTACTTGGGGCGCCGATTATAGACGTGTTAGACGCGATCTTCACCTATTTAAGCGGTTTGCGTGGCTTTTACTCTGGTTCTCTTTACCCTATGCTACGACAGTTTTCGTTCCCGGCCCTGTTGGCTGGCGTTATTACGGTGAAATGAGTGACAAAAGAAGTCGGTTCTGCAAAAACTTTACGGCGTAACGGATTTACCTTTAAACAATTTTTCGTTGCGCATGACCGTTGTGCGATGAAAGTGGGTACCGACGGTGTTCTGCTCGGTGCCACGGCGCCGGTCAGCCAGGCACGGCGCGTGCTCGATATTGGCTGTGGCAGCGGTCTGATTGCCATGATGCTGGCGCAACGCAGTCAGGCTCAAACCCGTATTGATGCCGTCGAACTGGAACCTTCCGCCGCCGCGCAGGCTGATGAGAATTTCCGCGAATCAGTCTGGGCGACGAGGCTGGCGGTGTATGCGCAAGATATCACTGCGTATGCCGCAGAGCATCCGTCTGAATACGATCTGATTGTCAGTAATCCGCCTTACTTTGAATCGGCGGTGGCCTGCCGCGATGCAGCCCGCAATGCGGCCCGTTACACCGAAACTCTGACGCACGACACATTGCTGGAATGCGCGAAAAATCTGATCACGCCAGAGGGATTGTTCTGCGTTGTTTTACCGTACGACATCGGGCTGGCGTTTGAAACCCTGGCTCACCGGCAAGGTTGGTTCAGCGCATGGCGGATGGCCGTACGCGATCGGCCGGGAAAACCGCTAAACCGGTTACTGCTCACCTTATCAAGGCAATCCGTTGAACGGGTTGATGAGGAACTGGCGCTGCGAAAATCGGAAGGTGTCTACAGTGAAGCTTTTTGTGCGCTGATTACTGATTTTTATCTGAATTATTAGCGGATGTCTGAGCTTTTAAAAGTGCGTTCCTTCGCACTTTCCTGGCAGTATTTCGGTAAATACTACGGCTGCAAAATAGTGGGCTGCGGATTTTCCTGTAAATCAGGATAATCCAGCGTGTAATGCAGTCCGCGACTCTCTTTGCGCTCAAGGGCACTGCGGACGATCAACTCGGCCACCAGCACCAGATTTCTCAGTTCCAGCAGGTTATTGGAAATACGAAAGTTTGCATAATACTCGTCAATTTCCTGTTGCAGCGTCATGATGCGGCGCAATGCGCGCTCAAGGCGTTTTGTTGTGCGCACGATCCCGACGTAATCCCACATAAACAGCCGCAGTTCATGCCAGTTATGCTGAATGACAACCTGTTCATCGGAATTATCCACCCGGCTTTCATCCCATTGCGGGATGTTTTTGGCCAGCCGGGCATGCGGCAAACGTTTGATGATGTCTTCCGCCGCTGACCAGCCATAAACGACGCATTCCAGCAGTGAATTAGAGGCCAGACGGTTTGCGCCATGCAGGCCGGTATAACTGACTTCGCCAATGGCATACAACCCATCGAGATCGGTGCGTCCGTGCTGGTCGACCATGACACCACCACAGGTATAATGGGCAGCCGGAACAATTGGAATGGCCTCTTTAGTCAGATCAATACCCAGTGATTGCAGCTTTTCATCAATCATCGGGAAATGATGTTTAATGAATTCCGGCGGACGATGGCTGATATCCAGATACATGCAGTCAGCGCCAAGACGCTTCATTTCATGGTCGATGGCTCTCGCCACGACATCGCGCGGTGCCAGTTCGCCACGCTCATCGAAATCCGGCATAAAACGGGTGCCGTCCGGGCGTTTGAGCAGGGCTCCTTCGCCGCGCAATGCTTCCGTCAGCAGAAAGTTGCGTGCCTGAGGATGATAGAGACAGGTCGGGTGAAACTGGTTGAATTCAAGATTGGCCACACGACAGCCTGCACGCCACGCCATGGCGACGCCATCGCCTGATGAAATATCAGGATTGGTCGTGTACTGATAAACCTTGGCAGCGCCCCCCGTGGCCAGTACAACGGCTTTGGCACGGAGCGTTTCAACATGCTCTTTATCACGGTTCCAGACATATGCGCCAACAACGCGTTGTGTCCCGGGCAATCCAAGCTTGCTTGAGGTGATTAAATCAACGGCATTATAGCGCTCTTTCACGCAAATATTAGCGTGGGCTCTTGCTTTCCCAACCAGCGTAGTCTCTACTTCTTTACCTGTAGCATCAGCAGCATGCAGGATCCTACGGTGGCTGTGACCGCCTTCGCGAGTCAGATGATAACGCTCTTCTGAGCTGGTATTAGGTTCGGTATCAAACAGTACGCCCTGGTCGATCAACCACTGGACGCAATGACGTGCATTACTCGCGATAAATTCAACAGCTTCTTTATCGCATAAGCCCGCGCCGGCAATTAATGTGTCATCAACATGTGAGGCAATGCTGTCTGCTTCGTCGAAAACTGCGGCAATGCCGCCCTGGGCATAGAATGTTGAGCCTTCGTTGAGTGGGCCTTTACTGAGAACAGTGACATGACAGTGGTCTGCAAGTCGCAAAGCCAAAGAAAGGCCCGCAGCGCCACTTCCGATTATCAATACATCGCTAACAAATTCAGATGAAGGTTGCATAACGTATGATGTTTGCAGAAGAAGAGGGAAATTCATGTTAGCCTAAACCTCCGTGCAAAAGCCACGGGCTTGAGACTTCAATAGAAAAAACAATGGCGATGTGGAACTTAATGTTTCATGTGAACTCCAAGCAGTACTTGCTCAGGAATATAATGATGAAAGCTGGCAGTACGATTTTAAGCGCGGAGAAGGTTTTGGGGAGATTTTACCTCGGATGAGCGAGCAGTTAGCCGATCAGGTTCTGGTTGAGCGGGTCCAGAAGGGTGATCAAAAATCGTTCAATTTACTGGTTATTCGTTACCAGCATAAGGTAGCGAGCCTTGTATCCCGCTATGTACCACAAGGCGATGTGCCTGATGTGGTTCAGGAATCTTTTATTAAAGCGTATCGTGCGCTGGAATCTTTCCGCGGCGACAGTGCTTTTTATACCTGGCTGTATCGTATTGCAGTCAACACAGCGAAAAATTATTTAGTCGCTCAGGGCCGACGCCCGCCATCCAGTGATGTCGACGCGAATGAAGCCGAAAATTTCGAAAATGGCGGTGCCCTTAAAGAAATTTCGAACCCTGAGAACTTGATGTTGTCTGAAGAATTACGGCAGGTCGTTTTCCGTACTATTGAAGCACTTCCCGAAGATCTCCGTATGGCGATTACCTTGAGGGAGTTGGATGGATTGAGCTACGAAGAAATAGCCGCCATCATGGATTGTCCGGTGGGTACAGTGAGATCACGTATATTCCGTGCCCGGGAAGCAATTGATAACAAAGTTCAACCGCTCATCCAGCGTTAGAGATGACGGACACAGGAAGGATACTTAGGCATGCAGAAAGAAAAGCTTTCCGCTCTGATGGATGGTGAAGCCATTGATACTGAACTGTTAAGTTCATTATCAACTGATACCAGGCTTCAGCAAGACTGGCAGAGTTATCATTTGATCCGCGATACGCTACGCGGTGATATTGGGAACGTGTTGCATCTGGATATCGCAGACCGTGTGGCCGCAGCGCTGGCAAATGAGCCGGTAAAACTGGTACCGGGTTCCGCAACCGAATCTCAACCTCAGCCTCATACCTGGCAAAAAATGCCATTCTGGCAGAAGGTGCGCCCATGGGCGAGCCAGTTGACTCAGGTGGGCGTGGCGGCTTGTGTCTCACTCGCTGTTATTGTTGGTGTTCAGCATTATAACCAGCCTGACGCATCAGGGGCTTCTCCGGAAACGCCAGCGTTCAATACATTGCCTATGATGGGTAAAGCTTCTCCGGTGAGCTTCGGCGTGCCAAATGAAGGCAATACCACCAGCGGGCAACAAAATGTTCAGGAGCAACGTAAACGCATTAATGCGATGTTGCAGGATTACGAATTGCAGCGCCGCTTGCATTCAGAGCAGCTTCAACTTGAACCTGTTACTCCTCAGCAAGCCGCTGTTCAGGTCCCAGGAACTCAGTCTTTAGGAACGCAAACGCAGTAATGAAGCAAATTTGGTTTGCCGTTTGTTTAGCGGCGGGCAGCGTGCTTACTCCTGGTATCGCCTCGGCAGATTCACCTTCCGAGGCGTTACTACAAGAGATGGGCAAAGCTTCCCAAACGCTGAATTATGAAATGGGTTTTATCAACATCACGAAGCAAGGGATTGATTCCTTTCGCTATCGTCATGCTGTTTCTCATCAAACTCCGCTCGCTCAACTGGTTCTGATGGATGGACCGCGCCGTGAAATTGTCCAGCGTGGGAAAGACATCAGCTACTTTGAGACCGGTTTACAGCCCTTTACGCTGGACGGCGATCATATCGTTGATTCCCTGCCTTCTATCGTCTTTAGCGATTTCACTCTTCTGACTAAATACTACGATTTTATTGCCGTAGGCCGTGCACGTGCAGCCGATCGTCTGAGTCAGGTGATCCGTGTTGTGTCCCGCGATGGTACCCGATTTAGTTATGTCATATGGATCGATGAGCAGACGAAACTGCCGATGCGTGTCGATTTACTGGATCGTGACGGTGAAACACTGGAGCAGTTCCGCGTCATCAGTTTCGATGAAGGACAACAAGTCATTGGAACGGTTGTTGATCTCGAAAAAGCGAGTTTACCACCTGTGCTGTCTTTACCTGCCTCTGAGCAGGTGAAGTTTGACTGGCAAATAAAATGGCTGCCAGATGGCGTGACGGAGGTGGCAAGTAGCCGCCGGAACTTGCCAAATATGCCTGTATCGATAGAATCCCGGTTGTACACTGACGGACTGTTTAGTTTCTCTGTCAATATCAGTGCAACAACCAGTGGTCCTTCTGAGCAATTGATCAGGCAAGGGCGCAGAACCGTGCAAACCGAAATACGTAATGGCAATGAAATCACTGTCGTCGGTGAACTTCCTCCTTCAACGGCCAAACGTATTGCCGAGAGCATTGTTTTCTCAGCAAAATAGCGTTTAACAGAAATAACGGCCTCAGTGGCAGAAATACAGGGTGATCACATGATGAAAGAATGGGCCACGGTTGTGTCGTGGCAAGACGGTATTGCGACACTGCGTTGTGAAACACAGGCGGGTTGCAGTAGCTGCCATTCACGTTCAGGCTGTGGCGCTCGCGTATTGAATGAGTTAGGGCCGCAAACTGAACATAACCTCCGGGTCAGCGTTAACGAGCCTCTTGTACCTGGTCAGAAAGTTGAACTGGGAATACAGGAAGGGAACCTGTTGCGCTCGGCGTTGCTGGTTTATATGACGCCACTGGTTGGTGTGATTGCAGGTGGCGGCGTATTGCAAGCCGTGCTGAAAGCAGATGTATATGCGGTTGTTGGTGCGGTGCTGGGGGGCGGATTAGGATTTCTGATAGCCAAATCACTGGCTGCGAAAATGGATAGTAAAGCAGGCTACCAGCCTGTGATTTTGCAGGTGGGTTTGCCACCTGACGCTTTCCGTTATTCGGTTGACAGTTAACTCCCTGCTTAATTCTGCTTCTTGCCATGCATAAAAATGACACAGTGTTTGCTAACACTGTGTCATTTTTAATTTCTGACGGGTATACGGTTTTGGATCATATGTTCGATCAGTGCGATGAAAAGATCTGCACTTGAAAGCGATGTATATTCAACAGAGAAAAGGATGCGGCCGTGTTTATCCAGCAGACGTATCAGCGGGCTGTTGCTGCCGCCACTGATAAACTGAATATCCTCAACAGGCACTTTCTTTCCTTCATCGGTGGTTAATACCAGGGCGCTCAGGTGTATCTTTTTTTCGTTCAACGCCAGCAGGTTAGCGCCGATAAATCTTTTCAATCCGGAATGTGGATTGATCAGATAGGTAAAAAGAATATCCCCTCCCTGCGCCAGGGTATTTAAGGCCCAGGGGCCACGATACATCAGCTGTTCATTTTTAATCACTTCAATTAATCTTTCCGAATTGGCGATGTTTGGCGTAATTCGGTGCCAGACTTTGCTGTCTTCCTCGCGGAATATCATTGTGTTTAAAATACGGCGTGTGTATTTCCCGGTTCTGAAGCGATATATATCCATAATGCGGTCAAAAGGGATAAAACGGTTTTTCTTATCGGTCTGGCTTATAACTAAAATACCGTTTTCATGAAGCTGATAGATTTGATTTGGCCGTATCAGACGTCGCAGCAGGATAAGGACAATACCCAGGGCAATACTGAGCAGAGCGGACAAAATTACAGTATGCAGTCCCTCAGCGGTCTGGCCAAAGGCCAGCAAAAATGCAATCTGCACTGCACCGCCGATCAATAACAATACAGACAGGACCAGAGTGATCCAAGAGTTGGCTTTGGCAAAGCCATGCTGACTGAGCAGCCGCCCTTCATTGATCATAGTGATAACCTTGTAACCG
>NZ_JAFMOS010000403.1 GCF_019049755.1 Rahnella perminowiae | reverse complement strand
GGATGTCAGATGCCTGATACGCACCCGTTCAATACGGTATTCCGACACTTCAAGGATTTCAAAGTGCAGTGATGCCATTTCAATCACTTCCCCCACAACCGGCATCTGGCCTGATTTCGACAGCAGCAGCCCGGCAAGAGAAGCAAAGTCGTCGTCCGCATTCACCAACGTTTTGACGTCCAGAATTTGTTGCAACAGGTGTAAATCCGTTCCGCCTTTAGCAATCCAGGCATCACCATCAGCCACGACGTCCGGTGTTTCATCTTCGTCCGGGAATTCGCCTGCGATAGCCTCCAGTACGTCCAGCGGCGTCACCAGCCCCTGAATTACACCAAATTCATTACTGACCATCACCAGAAGCCCTCTGGCTTTGCGCAAAACCGCCAGCAGTTTGATGACATCCATTGTTTCCGGCACCACAATCGGCGGCGTTCTTTCCGCAAAAGCAATAATGCTTTCACCGTTTTCCAGCGCCACCAGCAGGTCTTTCGCGCGTACCACACCGATCACATCATCCAGCGAATAACGGCAAATCGGAAACAAACTGTGCGGTGTATCGAGAAGCTGACTGCGGATTTCATCCGGCGACTTCTCGCAGTCTACCCAGGAAATTTCGGTACGTGGCGTCATGATACTGCGCAGGGAACGTGACGCCAGCGTCAGTACGCCGGTGATCATATGCCGTTCTTCTTCAGCAAAGGTTTCACTGACCGGCACGACATCGCCATCAGGTTCATCTTCATGCTCATGCCGGCGTTTTCCGCCCATCAGTCGTTGAATGGCTTCCGCTGTACGTTCACGCATCGGGCGACTGGACTGGCTTTTCAGGAAGTTACGGCGCGCAATCTGGTTGAACAATTCAATCAGGATGGAGAAACCAATTGCAGCGTACAGGTAACCTTTCGGAATATGGAATCCGAAGCCTTCAGCAATCAGACTCAGGCCGATCATCAGCAGGAAGCTGAGACACAGCACCACCACGGTCGGATGGTTATTCACGAAGCGAGTCAGTGATTTGGACGCCAGCAGCATCACGCCCATCGCGATCACTACCGCAGTCATCATCACGGCCAGATTATTCACCATACCCACCGCAGTGATCACCGCGTCCAGCGAGAATACCGCGTCGAGCACCACGATCTGCGCCACTACTGCCCAGAAACTGGCGTAGCCTCGGTTCGGTGTGCCCTGCCCGTCATGCCCTTCCAGCCGCTCATGCAGCTCGGTAGTGGCTTTAAAAAGCAGGAATATCCCCCCGACTAACAAGATCAGATCGCGGCCTGAGAAACTAAATTGCGCAATACTGAACAGCGGTGTGGTCAGTTTCACCATCCAGGAAATCAGTGACAGCAAACCTAAACGCATGACCAATGCCAGCGAGAGGCCGATAATACGGGCTTTATCACGCTGCTTCGGCGGCAGTTTATCGGCAAGAATCGCGATGAAAACCAGGTTATCGATGCCCAGAACAATTTCCAGCACGACAAGCGTCAGCAAACCGACCCAGATTGAAGGGTCCATCAAAAATTCCATATCAGACTCCGCAATGAGTTAAAGAAAAAAGACGCACGAAAACGCGATACACCAGGCTGTCAGATGACCGTCCGGAGGTATGGGCTGCATAAAAAGCAGATGAAAGCGGTTTCAGTGCGGCAGAAATCAGGCCCATCGGGGCAGATTTGCCAGTAAAAATGAGGTGAAAAAGCGAAGGATAGCGACGTCGGTGACAGTCCATAGGGTGGGCTGAGGCCCGGTACTCCTGTTCAATTATTCGGAAAATCACTCTATCAGGAATGATTATGTGAAGAAAGAGTGTTTTTTTACCTCCGGCATCAATTTGAAACATCTATGCTGTTTTAATGTGCAATGTGAAACCGTATTCACAATACGTCTTTCAATAACGGACAGTCGTCACAAAAATTATTTTTTCGCACACTAAAATAAATCACGTCGCACAACCCGATGAGGTTCTGCCATTTTACAGTTTTGCAGTCTTATCAGAAATTAAGGAAAGTCAGGAAGCAGGGAATGCCCTGTCCGCCTCAGGAATAAAAACGGGCGGATATCATCAGCACCATTACTTATGTGCATAACTCTTTCCGAGAGTTAACAGAGGAGGTAGCGAGTGAGTATTGCTATTATCATCGGCACGCACGGGTCAGCGGCTGAGCAGTTGCTGAAAACAGCGGAAATGATTTTAGGTGAACAGGATAATGTCGCCTTTATTGATTTCGTTCCCGGCGAGAACGCCGAAACCCTGATCGAAAAGTACACGGCAAAGTTGGGCGGTTTAGACACCAGCAACGGCGTCCTTTTCCTGGTCGACACCTGGGGTGGCAGCCCGTTCAATGCCGCCAGCCGTATTGTTGTCGATAAAGAAAATTACGAAGTTGTCACCGGTGTTAACATCCCGATGCTGGCAGAGACTTTCATGGCCCGCGATGACAACCCTTCTTTTGCAGAAC
This sequence comes from Rahnella perminowiae, assembly GCF_019049755.1. Classification (GTDB taxonomy): domain Bacteria; phylum Pseudomonadota; class Gammaproteobacteria; order Enterobacterales; family Enterobacteriaceae; genus Rahnella; species Rahnella perminowiae. The sequence goes on along the minus strand of NZ_JAFMOS010000403.1, from coordinate 5,371 downwards.
TGGTCGCCATTGCAGTGGAAACGGGGCGTATCGGCGTAAAAGCGCTGAAAACACCGGAACCTGCAGCTCAAGCCCCTGCCGCCGCTCCGGCGCCGAAAGCAGCCGCTCCGGTGCAACCTGCCGGCCCGAACGATCATATGAAGATCGGCCTTGCCCGAATCGATGATCGTTTGATCCATGGCCAGGTCGCGACCCGCTGGACCAAAGAAACCAACGTGACCCGCATTATTGTTGTCAGCGACGAAGTGGCTGCCGATACCGTGCGTAAAACGTTGCTCACTCAGGTTGCCCCTCCTGGTGTTACCGCACACGTTGTCGATGTTGCGAAAGCTATCCGTGTTTGGGATAACCCAAAATACGCGGGTGACCGCGTTATGTTGCTGTTCACTAACCCGACAGATGTTTTACGTCTGGTTGAAGGAGGTGTGAACATTACCTCCGTAAATATCGGGGGTATGGCCTTCCGTCAGGGCAAAACTCAGGTGAATAACGCCGTGTCTGTCGACGAAAAAGATATCGAAGCATTCAGGAAACTGAATGAAAAAGGTATCGAACTTGAAGTGCGCAAAGTCTCTACTGACTCACGCCTCAAGATGATGGATCTCATTAATAAAATGAATTAATAAGCGCATTGCTGTTGGCAGATTCCCTCAACGTTATCTGTCTGGTGTGCCTGTTTATACTCAGCGTCCTTTGGTCATAGGAGAAGTGCAATGGAGATCACCACACTACAAATTGTGCTGATATTTATTGTTGCATGTATTGCCGGGATGGGTTCGATCCTGGATGAATTTCAGTTTCACCGTCCGTTAGTCGCCTGTACCTTGATCGGTTTTGTTCTTGGTGATGTGAAAACCGGGATCATCATCGGCGGTACTCTGGAAATGATCGCACTTGGCTGGATGAACATCGGTGCTGCTGTCGCGCCAGATGCCGCCCTCGCCTCTATCATTTCTACCATTCTGGTTATCGCAGGCGGACAATCCGTCGGCGCGGGTATCGCACTGGCGATCCCGCTGGCAGCAGCAGGCCAGGTATTAACCATCATCGTTCGTACCATCACCGTCGCCTTCCAGCACGCAGCGGATAAAGCGGCTGAAAAAGGGAATCTGAACGCGATTAGCTGGATCCACGTTTCAGCACTGGTTCTGCAGGCAATGCGTATCGCCATCCCTGCCGTGATTGTTGCTGTTTCCGTGGGTACTGCGATTGTTCATGACTTGCTGGCATCTATCCCGGAAGTGGTCACCAACGGTCTGAACATCGCCGGTGGTATGATCGTCGTGGTAGGTTATGCCATGGTCATTAACATGATGCGTGCTGGCTATCTGATGCCATTCTTCTACCTCGGTTTCGTGACTGCTGCATTCACCAACTTCAACCTGGTTGCACTGGGTGTGATTGGTGTGGTGATGGCGGTTCTTTACATCCAGTTGAGCCCGAAATACAACAAATCCGCGCAAGCGGCGGCGGCACCGGGTGTTAACGATCTCGATAACGAATTGGATTAAGGGTGAAGGACATGGTTGATAAAACTGAAGTTAAAAAACTCACGGCCAGCGATATTCGCGGTGTGTTTATGCGCTCCAACCTTTTCCAGGGGTCATGGAACTTCGAACGTATGCAGGCGTTAGGCTTCTGCTTCTGTATGGTGCCTGCAATTCGTCGTCTGTATCCTGAGAATAACGATGACCGTAAAGCGGCCATCAAACGCCACCTGGAATTCTTCAATACCCATCCTTACGTTGCTGCCCCGGTTCTGGGTGTGACGCTGGCGATGGAAGAACAGCGTGCCAATGGTGCACCTATCGACGACGCGGCCATCAACGGCCTGAAAGTCGGTCTGATGGGGCCTCTTGCCGGTGTGGGTGACCCGATCTTCTGGGGTACTGTGCGTCCGGTGTTTGCTGCATTGGGGGCGGGTATCGCCATGACCGGCAGTCTGCTGGGTCCGTTGCTGTTCTTCGTTCTGTTTAACCTTGTACGCCTGTTGACCCGCTACTACGGTGTGTCTTATGGCTACAAAAAAGGTGTCGATATCGTTAACGATATGGGCGGCGGCTTCCTGCAAAAACTGACTGAGGGGGCGTCTATTCTCGGCCTCTTTGTCATGGGGGCGCTGGTTAACAAATGGACGCACGTTAACATTCCGCTGGTGGTGTCGAAAATCACTGACCAGACGGGCCATACCACCGTCACCACGGTACAGAGTATTCTGGACCAACTGATGCCGGGTCTGGTGCCATTGCTGCTGACCTTCGGTTGCATGTGGCTGTTGCGTAAGAAAGTGAATGCGTTGTGGATCATCGTTGGCTTCTTTGCCATCGGTATCTTCGGTTACTGGATTGGCCTGTTAGGTCTCTGATAACCTTCAAAACCGGGGGAAATTTTCCCCCGGTTTTTTTATGTCTGCTATTGATGTCTTTGTGATTTTCATTTTGTTTTGGCCTGATGGCTGTAAGCCGGAGTTTTCATGTCTGTAACCGATATCGTCCTCGCCCTCTTTACCCTCCTGTTACTTGCCTACGCTATCTATGACGAATTCATCATGGGCACACGCAATGGCAAAACGCGCCTGCGGGTCAACCTGCGCCGCCGCAACAGACTCGATTCGATTATCTTCATCGGTCTTCTGGCTATTCTTCTCTATAATAATATCCATGCGAATGGCACCGCTATTACCAATTATTTATTGATCGGCCTGGGGCTGATTGCTTTTTATCTCTCTTTTATTCGCTGGCCAAAAATACTGTTCAAACCGGAGGGGTTTTATTTCGCCAACACCTTCATCACCTATGATCGGATCCGCAGTATGAATCTTTCGGAAGAAGGCATCCTGGTATTTGAATTAGAACAGAAAAAGTTATTAATACGTGTAAACGAACTGGATGACCTTGAAAAAATATACAAAATTATGGTTAATACTCAATAAGTTACAACAAATCCACGTATTGTTGATTATAGCACAATGCATACTTACGAGAGATTTAATTAACCTTACCCTTTAAAGTGTCGTTAATTACGCTGTCCCTGAAATTCTATTCCCCTCCAAACTACAGCGTTATTTAAAACCCTATTTTATTTGGTGTTGTCCCCGATAAAAAGAGTGTGGTAAGGTTTCGCCGTCATTTGGGGGCTACTCTCGTGAATATATCCGCTACGCTTATTCTTGCTTTTGGCATGTCTATGGACGCCTTCGCTGTGTCAGTCGGTAAAGGAGCTACCCTCGACCGTCCCTGCTTTCGGGAAGCCTTTCGTACTGGTCTTATTTTTGGTGTTATAGAAGCCATCACACCGCTGATTGGCTGGTCTCTGGGACTGGTAGCCAGCCGGTACATCATGCAATGGAGCCAGTGGGTCGCATTTACCCTGCTGTTGATTCTGGGTGTACGCATGATCATCGAAGGGCTGAAAAATAAGCCGGAAGAGAACCTGACGACGGCAACCCGTCATAGTTTCTGGATCCTGGCGGCTACAGCTGTCTGCACCAGCCTTGATGCGTTGGCGATCGGTGTGGGTTTAGCCTTTCTTGATGTGAACATCATACATACCGCGCTGCTCATCGGTATGGCGACCACGGTGATGTCAACGCTTGGGATGATGCTCGGACGTTTTATCGGCCCGCTGCTAGGCAAATGGGCCGAAATTCTGGGAGGTGCAGTGCTGATCGCAATAGGATTAAACATCCTGCTGGAGCATCTGGGTTATTTACGCTGAGGGACGCTGATGTATTCTGATGAGAAAGTCTGTCTCGCATTCAAAGGCCGTCTGAGCCTTTAAGCTGGTCATCACTGCTTCTGTCGCCCGCCATGCGAATGGCGTCATCTGCAATAAATTAAATGCCTCTTCTCCGGAAAGCTTCATGCCATAGGCGAGTGTTTCAGTGCTTATCCGGTCAAAACCTTCCAGCCGTTCATCAAGATCAGTGTGCAGTTGCACATCCTGATAAATCAGCCCTTTCAGTTGGTATAAGTGACGCGGCCCTGGCGCCACCGTGATCACCAACCCGCCCGGTTTTATCGCCCGGTACAATTCCTGCGTCTTACAGGGTGCATAAATGCGAATAACTGCATCCAGCGAACCATCAGCAAAAGGCAAGCGATGGCTGGAGGCCACACAAAATGACACATCGCGATATCGTCTGGAGGCATAACGGATGGCAACTTTCGCCACATCCAGCCCGAAAACTCTCAACGCACGCTGCGGCATCAGTCTCTCAGCGAATGCTGCCGTGTAATACCCTTCCCCGCAGCCAATATCCAGCAATGTGTCTGCAGTTTGCGGGATGGCTTTATCAAGAATATCAGTCAGACGGTCCCGCAGAGGCTGATAGTGTCCGGCATCCAGGAATGCACGACGTGATACCATCATCTCTGTGCTGTCACCGGGCTGCTTTGAACGTTTATGCTGCACGGGCATCAGATTGACGTACCCCTCTTTCGCATTATCAAACTGATGATTAGCCGGACAACGCCATTGCTGACCGGTCAGCGTAAGCGGCTGGAAACAAAGCGGGCACTGATAAGTCATGCGGAAAACCTGCAAGAAAAGTCTGAGGGAGCGAAGATTCGCAATAGTGTTAAGTCTAAAGAAGGTGTTCCGGTGTTGCAACAGCTGGAAAATCCCGTTCAAAGGCGGCTACACTGGTTCCATAACATTTTTCTAACGAGAAACGAGATGAGTGACCACTCAGCTTTACTCCGTCAAATTCCCGGTATTGTGCATGGCTTCGGCGATAAACAGGCGCTACTCCCTGAGCATCTGCGCCGCTATGAAGCAACCCGGCCCGAAAAAAAACAGGTACACGGCACACGGATTGTGGATGTTACAGTCCCGGGCCAGCAATGCGGCGAAGCCGACGGTTTCATCACAGCAACACCAGGCATTCTTCTGGCCGTTTTCACTGCGGACTGTTTGCCGGTGATTTTCTGTCGTAAAGATGGCAAAGAAATAGCGGCAGTACACGCAGGTTGGCGCGGGCTGATCGATGGCATTCTGGAAAAGATGGCACAGCGGATTAATCAGTCGGGTGATACAGCACAGTGGGTTGCCTCTGTCGGCCCGGCGGCGGGGGCGTGCTGTTATGAGGTCAGTCAGGAACTGATTGATGCCTTTATACAACGTGTCGATTTACCTTCTGAACTCATCACACCATACCAACGTCATCTTGATCTGGCTGCCATTGCCGAAGCCAAATTGCGGGCGTTGGGGTTCGCAGACGTTGATCATACCGGCAGTTGTACAATTTGCTCGCCCGATTCGGCAGGAACCGGATTCAGGTATACCAGTTTTCGCCGTAACAGCCATCAGCGGGCACAAAACCCGACACATCCGGGTATCAGTGGCCGTAACCAACAGTCAGGAATTATGA
>NZ_JAFMOS010000404.1 GCF_019049755.1 Rahnella perminowiae | reverse complement strand
GACTTCAGTTAAACTGAAGAACAAAATTTTCTAATACCCATACGATCCCTGAAAAAGAGCATTTAACTTCAGACTTCTGCAGGATGATCAACTATTGAACAATATGACATTGATCAAAGGTGTGATTATTGACTATGTATTCAAGACACAAGAGTCATCACAGTCATCATACCTAGTGCCCCCTTCGGCTCCCCGTGTCGTCAGCCCGACTGCGCTTACCGGCAGGCCGGTAAATTTCACCGAACTGCTTGAGTAGGCATTTCGCGCCTGCGGCTGAGGTCCGATGGCGTCTAGGTAAAGCCCGTTTCCGGAGCCTTATCACGTTGATTCACTGCCGATGAGTTGAAGAAATAGCCGGAATATCATGAAACTTTTTTACGAAGCCATCTTGATAAACCACTGTCCAGAATGAGTTCAGCTAACTTGTCGGGGCCGATTAACGTGATGCCTTCGGCTTTGATATTTTCGGATAACGGTCCGCTGTGCCAGATAAAAAACATCCGTTCATAGGCGCTGGTTTCCCTGAACCGTTTTGCGTAATCGCTGAAAGCATGTGCGTCCGCATATGATTTAATCTGAACAAAAGCTTTCTCGCCGGTGGTGGGGGATTCAAGCTCAAGATCCAGCGTTTTTTGGGTTTTACCGACAATACTGGTGCGCCGCCACCCGCTGGTTGAAAAAACAAGGTCTACCAGTAGCTCGAAATCCTGCCAGGTTAGCATTTGGCACAGATTTTTTATCGCGGCCAGGTACGTTACTTCAGCCTGCTTAGCATCAGACACCGTAGGGAGATCTTCATCATTGATTTTTCGTACAATGTAATCATGTGCGCTTACGTTACAGATCGTACCCCGATACCCCTGAACCTTTAACAGGTCTCCGCTCAGGTGATCCGTGGTTAATCGCGCGCCCCCAACGCTGGTGTTTTGCCACCCCTCTATCGTTTTTCTGACCCGGCTACTATCTGCCAGTACCTCAACCGGCCCCACGGGTCGACACCAGTAAAGAAATCCCCCCCTGATGGTAATGAATAGTGTATCTTCATCTGCCGTGTAGAAAGTTTTGATCTGCCTGACGTCACTGCTGGCGCTTGCCTTATTTCCCTTCCGCTCTTTAAGCCATATCTCGTGAACGTCTTCCCATTGGTCGTCAACGCAAAGATTGTCTGGGGTTTTATGATAACCAAACCGAAGCGTGCCCTCCGACAGGCACTGCTGCTCCCATTCACCTGCCTCACCAAGTTTGATGAACTGAACTGTTGCGGGTCTGATTTTTTCCATAATTTTCCGGGGGTATAAGGTATCTGCTGTTATAAAACACGAGATATTCTGGTATTTCAACGCAAACAGGTCATCTGTCGTGAGAGGGTCTATGCAGACAACTACACTCTATGTCATTGGAAATGGCTTCGATCTCAGGCATAACATCCCCTCTAGCCTGTGGCATTTTAAGGAATTTCTTTTGGCCATGGATTCGGATATTTATCGGGATGTGGAAGAGTACCTTCCAGTGGATGATGACTGGTGTGATCTCGAAACCGCGCTTGCAGACCTCGATGCCGACATGCTCATCAACAACCTCGGCCATTTCATGAGTTCATACGGTGATGAGGATTGGAGTGACGCAGGTCATCATGATTTCCAGTATGAGGTGGATCAGGTTGTCAGACGCCTCTCTAAGGGCATGCGTAGCCGATTCGGTCAGTGGATCCGTCAATTGCCGATACCTTCTTGTGAAAGTTCGCCTAACCGCCTGACTAAACTGGATTCGCAGGCACTTTTTCTCACCTTTAACTACACCAGCACACTGAGACGCGTTTATGGCGTCGGGACAGATCGTGTGCTCCACATCCATGGTTCTGCCGAAGCAAGGGACGATGAACTGATCCTTGGACATGCCTGGGAGCCTGAATTCCGCGCCTCTCTCAACGACAGGGCAGATATTGCAGATATGGATACGCGGCTCATGGAGGTTAACAGCATCATTGATGACTATTTCTGTGCGACGTTTAAACCCTCACAGAAACTTATCGCTAAACACCGACACTTTTTCGAGGGACTGAGCGGAGTTAAGCAAGTGATGATTTTGGGCCATTCTCTGTCTGCGGTGGATGAGGCTTATTTCCAGTATCTTTTTCTTCAGAAATCCGTTGCAGCGGCACAGTGGTCCATAGCGTGCCGCTGCGAAGAGGAGTGGATAGAAAAGTCTCGCAAACTTGACCTGATGGGAATCAGACCGGTCTCTGTCAGGCAAGTCTCTTGGGATACGTTGTAGGTCTGCTCTTCTCGCACCAGCTCCAGGTCACAGCACGATCGTCAAAGGGTTACCCTTTACCGGAGGAGGCATCATGTTCTGCCGCGCTTTTGGGCGTTCTGGTTTTAATCCGGGCGGTATGCCATTTAACCCGTTGTACCATACGTTGCATAAGCGGCAAGACCAGTTCTGCTGTAAGGAACTTTATCACCAGCAGCGTGTTGTGAATGATAAACCTTATACCGGAGAGCAGCCATGAGCGAGGGCGAACCGTATCATGGCTGACCATCGACCTGGACGTATTTGCAAGCTTACCCCCCGCGACAAAGGCCAGCATAAGAAACACAAAATAGCGCGTGTTATGCCCCTGCTCGATATCTTTTATGCGTGAGTCGGCTTTTTGCATGGATACATGCAGTCGCAGAAGTCTCTGGGCATAGACTGGGGTTAGAAAGGCCCCGGGCGTTTTATAATCCACACCGTTAAGAGCCATCTCGATGGGGACAACCTCACAGTTACCCCTGAACGCATGCGCAGAACATGCCAGAGCATTGAACGTCTCAATCTGTTTGCCGATGCCCCGATCGTAAGCAACTCTTGTCACCCAGTCGGGTAAATCTATTCTGGCGCGCAAAATATCTTTTGAAGCAAAGCTGTTCTGTAGCGACCACCGCATCTCAGGCGCCAGGCTGCATAAATCTGGAACCTGATTTATCACGTCCGGTTCTTTACACAGATCTTCCAAGTTTTGCTCGCCGTTGCGATAGTGCTGCACGATCAGGGTGGTGCGTTCACCAGTTTCTGACAGGTCCTCTTTATAGGAGGGCAGGCCGCTGTCCGTAACGTAATAAAGAGCTGCGATAAGACCCAAGACGTACCAGATGTGGTCATAAGCATTTTTGAAGGTATTTTTCTTCCAGAGCGCGCTGAAAAGCATAATGATTGACCAGCCGGCAACCATTGAGATAAGCAAATTGGCTGCCGCAGAAGACACACTGCCCGTAAAGTCGCTCCCAAACCGGAACACATCAGGACCGAAACTATTAAAGTCAGGGACATAACCCATCAGGCTGAACGTCCCTGGCGAGATCCAGAAAAACAGGCTTATCCAGCCCATGCACCGATTAAGGTAAAATCCGGCACGGATATTCAGTAGTGCGATCGGGAGGAGCAAGATAGTCATTAAACCCGATAATCCATTAACGCCGTGCGTCGGGCTTAGATTCCAGGGATAGATAACGTCATTTCCGACCTGTAAAGGTAGGTCATTTATAGAGTGAAAGAACCCGAGGCCCTCAAGGTTCTGAGCCAGGCCCCAGGCCGCCAGATTTGAAAACATCAAATAAGGATGAAGGAATTTCAGAAGAAGGAGCATTTGTAGTATGCATGCAAATGAAGGACAGTGAGTTTTCAGAATACAAAAAATATCAGTGCCATTCTAATGTTTATTCTCGCCAATATTTGATGCATATCCTTAGTTTCTTCACGGCAAAGCCTGCCTCTGTCTTTTAAGAGCTGTGTTTCTGCGTGGGTTCTTTCATCTTTCAGACAAGCGGATTTGGCTCTCCTCCTTCGACTCCCAGGCGTTGCCGGTGTAAGTATCCCAGCTCTAGTTCCACACACTTTTTGAGATTTCCGGTTTCTCAGCCATCAGCCGGTATTCTTCCGGCGTCAGGTTATTCAGGGATTCATGGGGCCGCTCGCTGTTGTATTCATTCAGCCAGTGTTCCGTTATTTCCCGTGCTTCATTCAGCGTTCTGAACAGATAAAAATCCAGTATTTCGGTCCGGTACGTTCGGTTAAACCGTTCGATAAACGAGTTCTGTGTTGGCTTACCCGGCTTGATAAATTCCAGCATCACACCATGTTCTTCGGCCCATTGCGCCAGTGCCAGTGATATCAGTTCTGGCCCGTGATACCTATTGAATGCATCTGGTTAGCGTTTAAGTCAGCCATTTTCTACAACTTGTAGTGTCTGTCACAAGTGGAGAAAATCAATGAACACTCCTGTTAGCAATGTCAGCATGTCGAGGACACTGATTGCCCTGGATATCTCTAAAAAACATCATGATGCAAAAATTCGGTACCCGGATGGACGAACGTCTTATCTGCGTATTGAAAACACACTGGAAGGGTTCAACCGACTGCTTGCTCTCACCGCTTCACCCCATGACAGTATCATCGCCGCCTTTGAACCTACCTCTGATTATCATCGCAACATCGCATGGTGGTTACATCAGCAGGGAGTAAAGTGCCATCTTGTTTCATCTGTCAGATGTGCTCGGGCCCGCGAGATGCTGTTTAAGACCTGGGATAAAAATGATCGTAAAGATGCCAGTGTCAGCATGTATTTGCTGGAACAGGGTTTATCTTCGCCATTTTATGATCCTCTGGCGAATGGCGTTATCGATATACAGGAAATATCAAACACCTACCATCAGGTTACGCTGGCACGAACCCGCTGTCTGAACAGCCTGGTGAATCACTATCTGACCCTTTATTTTCCCGAGGCTGAACAATTTCTGCATATGTCCCTGGCAGAGTGGTTCTGTCAGTTTTTACTTCAGTTTCCCACACCGTCCTGTATCACATCACTGAACCGGGATTTGTTTGTAAAACAGGCATGGGATGTTGTTGGCCGGAAGCAGTATAAACAGCAGTTTCTTGAGCACCTCTATGATATTTCAGCGAATTCCATTGCGTTACCGTTGTCGGATGGTTCTCTGGCAGTAACGACGTTCAAATTACAGCTTCATCGATATGTCGAGCTTTCGGCTCAACGGTTGCAGCCTGAGAAACAGGCAGAAAATTATTTACAGGAACGGAGTGATTACCAACATTTACGTACGATCCCGGGTATTGGCGCAGTCATTGCCCTGATGATAATTGCTGAAAGTGGTGATTTGACACGTTTCGCGCATTACCGACAGTATCTCAGCTTCTGCGGTTTTAACCTTTCCGCCAGCCAGAGCGGGCAAAAACACAGTGGTTACCGATTGTCAAAACGTGGAAACGCACGGTTAAGATATGCCTTCTGGCTTGCCGCCACAGTAGCCGTAAGAACGAGAGAAAACAGCTTCCGGTACAAATATGAACGTTATATCCGGGAAAATGGAGATAAACCCGATCAGAAAAGAAAAGCCATGACGGCAGTGGCAACAAAAGTCGCCAGAGTAGCGCATGCGATTGTAAAACAGGATATTGATTATAAAGGGTATTATGAAATAAGCCATGGGATGTGATTCAATGGGCCGTAAGGCGCATCGCGACCATTAGATAATGCTCAACGTCCATGGCTTCCCAAAATGCTGTGTTAAGTCCTGTCGGGCCATCCGGACCCTTGTATATCATGGTAAGCATGTTTATAAGCCAAAAGGAAATGAGCAATATCGGATATAAAATAAACCATCACCTTCTTATCAGATGGCAGGAGCCCTTTGCGTAAAAACAGTTGACTCAGACGGTAGTCCGTTATCTATACGAATCTTCCGCGGATAGCCGCGGTTTGCCACTATCCTGTCTAGCACTCTCACGACGCGTTGCGCCGGGATATTCAGGTCAATTTCTATCGCCAGCGCTTCACGGTTAAAATCATCCACCACATTGAAGGTCCGGAAGCGTCTGCCACACACCAGCGTATCATGCATAAAATCTATCGACCAGCTCTGGTTGAGTGCTTCCGGCGTCGCCAGCGGAGCCGGATTGCGCACCGGCAGACGTTGCTTTCCCTTACGGCGAAAATTCAGTTTCAGCAGGCAGTAAGTCCGGTGAACGCGTTTGTGGTTCCAGACGTGCCCCTGCCTGCTAAGTACCTGAAAAATATTCTCAAAACCGTAGCGGGGATAGCGCTCAGCGACCTCGGTCAGCCTCTGGATCACCGCTTCATCACGTCGCGTATCCGGTTGATAACGAAACACCGTCCTGCTTAGCGATAACGTCCTGCATGCCTGGCGTATGCTCATCGTAAATTGCGTGGTCAGATAGTTGACGAGCTCACGCTTTATCGCTGGTTTTAAAGCTTTTTTCGATGACGTCTTTCAGCGCCCGGCATTCCAAACTCAGATCGGCAAACATTTGCTTCAGACGACGATTCTCGTCCTCAAGGTCTTTGATTTTTTTGATATCAGCGGCTTCCATCCCGCCATATTTTGCTTTCCAGTTAATGGGATGGACTACCTCTTCCCTCTGCGGTTAACTGTACGAAATATGTTCAGCAGGAGAATCGCCATGAATATCGTATTTCTGGGTATTGATCTGGCTAAAAATGTTTTTCAGCTCTGCGGATTAAATCAGGCCGGCAAACCGGTTTATAAGAAACGCACTGGCCGAAAAGAATTACTCCAGACAGTAGCTAAAATTCCGGCCTGTCTGATCGGTATAGAAGCATCCACAGGCGCATTTTACTGGCAGCGTGAGTTTGAGAAATTGGGTCATAACGTAAAAGTCATCAGCCCCCAATATGTAAACCCTTTTGTCCGTGGGCAAAAAAATGACGGTAACGATGCGCAGGCGATAGCTGTGGCTCTGATGCAACCTACGATGCAGTTTGTTCCACCGAAAAACCTTGAACAGCAGGATATTCAGGCTCTACACCGTGACACCGTGCAAGACAGCGTATTGTTAATCATCGTACTGCTACAGTCTGTCAAATCCGAGGGCTGCTGCTTGATCGGGGAATAACAATCGGCGCGGCAGTCTCAAGAGTTCGTCGTGCCGTTCCGCTTATCCTTGAAGATGCTGAAAATGGTCTTAGAGTTAGAATGCGCAGAACGATTGCAGAACTCTATGATCTCTTTAACGATCTGGGTCGTCGTATAAACTTTTTTGATAAAGAAATTGATGCTGTGTTCAGGCAATCAGAAGCCTGCCAGCGCATTGCCAAAGTTAAAGGCATTGGTCCTAAAACAGCCACGGCTGTTGTTGCCGCGATTGGCAAAGGAACTGAATTTAAAAATGGTCGTCACTTTGCCGCATGGCTTGGTCTGGTTCCACGACAGCACTCGAGTGGCGACAAGCAGGTACTGATGAATATGACGAAAAAAGGCGACAAGCATTTGCGGACACTTTTTATTCATGGTGCCCGCGCTGTCGTCAGAGTTGCCACGAATAACAATGATGGCAGCCTGCATCAGTGGGTTAACCAGTTAAAGGAACGGCGCGGGTTTAATAAAATGACCGTGGCGGTCGCTAACAAGAACGCGAGAATAATCTGGTCGATGCTGAGAAAAGATACCGAGTATTAGGCAGTTGGAAGTTAGTACCCAGCCAGACGAGTTGCAGTGTACTGAAAAATGGTGACAGGTTGCACCTGCACAATCGGAACCTGACTATTATATTGGCCTCAGAGGCCGTCCAGTTGTTGAGGCGATTGTGTGCGGATTACCCATTTGGGCACAGGTTAGTTTTCCTGATACCGGATAGATGTAAGCAACAACCCAAAACCCGATTCAGTACTTGCAAAACGGAGGTAGTCCATAGATGTAATAGCTGGCTTCAGAAATAGCAGCCTCGCGGCACACATCTTTGACGGTCCTGCCAGCCTCGACTGATTTCAGGACGGCGATGATCTGGTGCTCAGTGAATCGGATCTTACGCATAGCGATCTC
>NZ_JAFMOS010000405.1 GCF_019049755.1 Rahnella perminowiae | reverse complement strand
CGGGTGATGTTGTCAATTAAACTGAGGGTGAAATCTAAATCAGCCATTAATCGCCTTTAAACGCCAGGGCAATGCCATTTGCTACAGCAATGCGGTGATATTCCCAATGCCGGTTATCCAGCCACACGGCGCGGGCTAAATTTTCGGGTTCGTCATTTTCATGCGGTAAATAATGGCGGCGTAATATCAGGTATTGTTCCAGCCCATTACTTTCAATGGCGCGCACCCGCGCCGTTAGTTTTTTAGTTCGATATCCAATTTCGGTGCGAACTGGTCATTCACGAAACTGACGATTTGCAGCGCAGAACCGGGGATATCCAGAATAGTGTCCAGCGCTTCTTTGCAGTCAGCGGAAACAATGCGGCGCAGATAATTATTTGCCGGTGCCATTTTGTTATCCATCGCCATTTCATTAATGAATTTGTTATAGGCGACGGTATTCGGTTCAAATGTCAATTCGGTGCCATTAACCGTTAGTGTAATTTTGCTCATTGTCTTATTTCCTTCCGTTGGTTTATTTCATCGACTAATTGATTATGACGTGCCGCGCAGTCTGCATATTGCGGCGTTAAGAGTAATAAGGGTTTAGCAATATCTTTCCCTGTTACCCCGTTAATGCGCGGCAGTGTTTCCGGGCATTTGGTTAACAGATTTTCCTGATAAGGCACGTTCGGCTTTGTCGGCGGCGGCGTTGTACAGGCTGACAAAATCAGCGGACACGCAAACATTGGTAAACACCGGCTTAACCACTTCCGTGCGGATTTCCACGGGCTGCGCATGTCGCAACGCCTCCAATTTATCTTCCAGTTTGCGGCCTGATTCGCTGGCCACCTGCTCACCGGCCACGCGGGAGGCTTCCCCCGCCGCGTGCGCGGCATTACTGATAGCCAGTTCCAGGCTATCGCTGTACCAGGTATTCACCTGCCAGCCCGCTGCGAACGCAGCCAATAACGCCAGGGTGGCAATCACCAGCTGCTTGCCCATCATTTCACCCCGTTGTGTTCCAGGCTGAAATGGTTGCCGTCCGGGCGGGTTTTGAATCGCCCGCCCCACACACCGCCCAGGGATTCCCAATATTCCCCCAGCGGTTTATAGGCTTCGGTACTGGTCTGGTATTGGCCGTTGATGAACAAATTAAAGTCCACCGCCAGACGCTGCGTGTGTAAGCTATTGGCAATGCCCGCGCCGCTTTTGGCATTCAGCTTGGCCTGTTCCGGCGTGCGGTAGGCTTCGCCAAAGGTCAGGCGGTAACCATGGGTTCCAGCCCATTCGATCAGCTGGCCAATCAGTTGCACAAACAATTGCTGTTTTTCACTCAATGTCATTTCAGCTTTCCTTTCCCTGGTAAATAACGACTTCCTTTTTTGCGTAGCCAGATCTCAACCGCCTGGTGGCCAGCAATCCCCAGCGCCGCCCCCAACCCGGCAATGGCCAGCGGGGAAATATCGGGGATCCAAATCAGCGCGGCGGCCGCCACCATTGAGGTGGCCGAACCCAAGATAATGCGGCCAAAAAACAGCTTTCCGGTCATGGGTTCACTGCTCACTAACATCTGTCCCAGGGCAATGAGTGCGCCCAGCAGGATCAGACTCAACAAACTTTTTTCGTGCTCTTGCATCCCTGCGTTGTCCTTATCCAATCAAGTTGCGCGTGTCTTCATCTTCCAGATACGGCACGCCGTTAATCGACACAAATTGCGGGCTGGTGACAAAGTATTTAATTTTGTGGCTCAGCGTGCTGCCGCCCTTCGGATCGTTATCCAGCAGGTTGCTTAACACTAACTTGCAGCCAAAGGCTTCAATTTTCAGTTCTTCATTACCGGCCTTGGCGTAGAACATGAGATCCACCGGTTCGATGCCGCGCCACGAACCGGCACGGCGTGCAATCGCGGTCAGCTGCGTCAGCACTTTGGTGGAGACTTCAATTTCCCCCTCGGCCGCTACATCCCCGGACACATGACCATCAGGAATGCCCTGGGTTTGTGCCGCTGCCGTGTTGTCAGTGATATCTAAACTGACCTTTTCAATGTGAACCAGGTCACCGTCAATGCGCACATCCGTGGACTGGCCTGAAATACGTTTCATCGTTAATCACTCCCTGAAAGACTGGTGTCCAGCATCAAACTCACCGTGATGCCTTTCGGGCATTCATACGGACGGATCACGATATACACCGCCACTTTGGTGGCTGACAGCCAGGTGATCGTCACGTCCCCATCCTGCGGCGGCTTCACTTCGCCTGGGAAGGTAATGCCGTTAATCTGACTGGCCACCGACATGGTGCGCAGCACCTTGGCGAAATACGCCTGGTGCGCGGCAATGCTGGACGGCGTGCTGTTCAGTGAGCGATCCGCAATTTTCGCAATCGCCTGTAAACGCACACGCCGGGCGGCTTTGTCGGCAATACGCAGAGATTCAATCACCTGGTAATCGCCCCCTTCGGCATCGAGCGTTAACCCATCTGCCCAGTAATACCCGTCATAGTCGGAATACCACATCGGCACGCTGAAACGCTGTGCCTGCAAGGCTTGCAGGGTGGCCAGCTCTAATGCCGCGCCTTTTCCATCAACCGGCCATTCATCACTGCCCAGGGACACCAGCGCACCGGTTTGCACCCGCGCCGGACTGTCAGCAATGGTCACCGCACGGCTGCACAACCGACCGGCCAACACGCCAGGCTCATGCCCGAACAGGCGCGGCACCAGTTGCACGGACGGTGCTGCAATCTGTGCCTGCAATGCGCTGACGCGGGTCAGATAATCCGGCCAGGCTTCATCGTCCTGCGGCGGTTGTACTGACAAGATGAACCACTGCCAGCGTGAAAATTTAGCCAGCAAAGTGGCACGCAGTTCCGCCGCTTTGTTAATGGGGGTTTTCGTGGCGATATCGTCGAGCAACACCACCCCTTCAAATGAACCCACCGCCTGCGCCGCCAGGACAGCATCCACCCAGGCGTTTTCCTCGCCATCCTCGGCAAGCACATGCACAAACCCGTTCCAGTTGGATCCGGCGTTGAGCATGGCAGCAAGGACGTTACTTTTTAAAACGCTGTCACCCGCGCCCAGCAGCGCATCAAAATCACTTTGGGTATTCACCGCCAGCGTTTTGCCCGCGTTGGTTTTCCCCGTACCGACATAGAGCACTACGCGCTCAATCTCGTTTGTTTCACCTTGCAGCTGGTTGACCTGATTAATATCGACCGTTGGCCACGCCATAACTTCCCCTTAGTGTCCTGCGTCTGCGCCAAACCCGATGCCCTGGAGTTGCCGCGCTAACGCTTTATTAAAATCGTCTTCCGTGATGCCCAGGAAAGGACGGGATGGAACATCGACTGACCAGGACGCTTTCGCTGCTTTCCCCGATAATGTTCGGATCAACAGCCCGGCTTTGGCCATCGTCATACCTTCCTGAATTTCTTTGAACGGCGGCTTTCGCCAACGCTTACCTTTTTTAACCTTGTACCCCAGCGCCCGCAGGCGTTTGGCCTGCCTGAGACTGGCGGGCAAACTCTCCGCTCGGCCTTTGCGCTCCACCTGGCGACGGCTGACCGTCACGCTCATGCCGTGTTGCTGGGCATAACCCACCGTTCCCGCCGCCACCGTCTTTTTGCCGTTGCGGTAACCGCCGCCGCTCAGGTATACCCGTACCCCGTCGATTTCCGGCATTTCCCGGATATGCAGCAGCTTTGGCATATTGCGCAGCATCTTGCCTTTGCGCTTCGTCTGGCGTCCCTGCCATTTCTGGCCATCCGGGCTTTGCTGATTTCTGACGTTGCGTTTCGCAGCGGGGATCAACCCGTACTTGGCTAAACGCCACATCAGTTTTTTCCGTTTCGCCGGGGGCAATTCCATTGCCGCCAGCTTTTTGCGCAGCGCCTTAAGCTGTTCCCGGTCTAATGCGCCCCGGATAATCATTTATCACTGCCAAGCTTCGCGCCCTGTTCGTCCACCCCATACACCAGGGCTTCACTGGCAAACCAGATGGTCGGATCGGCAAGTCGCCACAGCACCCCATCCAGGGGAATATTGCCTTTGTCGTCCTTCACCAGGTTTAACGCTTCCACCATCGGTAACGTAATAACCACCACGGCGGTTTCCTCATCCACCAGATCGATATCAAAATCAGGTAACTCGGTATCTATGCCGAATTCTTCAAACAGATCCCGGTCAGATTCCATCAACCACACCAGCAGCAGCGCCGCCAGATTGCGCGGGTCATACAGCCGGTACGGGAATCTGTCCCAGGCTAAAACCGCGTTGTAGCGGATCACCGCCAGGCGGTACTGCTCCAGTCCTAAATCCCGTTGCGCGGGGATAAAACTCAGTTCATCCATATAGCTGGAAAAACCCGCCCCCTTGAATGTCCTGGTGGGCATACTTTGGGTGACGAACGTACTCAGCGCATCTAACTGGCTCATATCTTCCTTACCGTTACGCGGCGCAATCCTTTGATTGCCCGGATGATGATCGAACCCTCGGCCAGTAACCCGGCGCGGGTCTCTTCACTTTCCTGCCCTGGGTGCGACTCCCTGCGCCCCTGGCTTGCGAACTCTGCGATCAAATCGGCCTTTGCGCGGGCAAACACTGCTTTTTTATAACGAGCACAAAGCAGGTTTTCGCCAGGGCGACCGATACCCGGCACCGCGCTGGCCTGGCCAAATCCCTTGGCCAAGTAACCATCCTTGACGGTCTGCAACAGGTCATTCACTTCCCCGGCCGCCGTCAGCAGCGCCGTGGCCACTGTCCCGGCGTCTACATCGGCGGGTATGCTGCGCTGTTCCTGGAAATCCGCCAGATTCAAATCTGGCCAAAATCCGTCATTCGTTAACGGTTCATCCTGGTAATCAATCGGCGTTCCGCTAAACATAAAATTCTCCGTAAGAAACGGGCAGACCGGGATCCACGGTACATAACCCAAGGGTATTACCTTCCCCGCGCCCGTTCCGGCTTGCGGTAGTCTTTACTTACTCAGTGATCGGATACGGGCGGCAATTTGTTTTCGCATCGTTCCCACGCCACACTGTGAATGCAGCTTTTCGGCCGTGGCCAGCAGACCATCCACGCTTTGCAACAGCGCTACATCCTCGGTGGCCGTGGCACGCGGTACGCCTTGTTCGTCAAACAACTGACGCATACCGGCGAACTTGAACCACTTGGCCTGGATCACTTCATACAGCTTCCACTTTTCCGCCACATCGGTAAACGTGCGGGAAAAATAAGGCTCAACAGGGTGGCCATCCCTGGCCTGTACTTCCGCCCATTTCAGGACGGTATCCGCCACAAAGGTGGGGAAATTGCTTTTCAACTCTGGCGGGGTTTCCTGTCCCTGCTCGATGGCGATATCCGCCAAATTAAGCGCGGCGTCCATGTCGCCCACGTCAAAAAGCCAAATCACACACCATGCCAGGATCGGATTACGGTACACCTCGCCGCCATTCAGGTACTTTTCAACGGTGGGCATCCATTTTGGTAATAATTCATCACGCTTTAACGCCACCTTTTGCGCCAATGTCAGCCCGTGCAACATATCAACATCGTTGGCCAGCGCCGCACTCAGAACATGCAAGCTGTCTGCCCCTTCCAGTGCCTGGCGTTGTCTTAACTTCGTTTCTGCCGCTATGCGGGCATTGTGTCGCTGCGCGGGTGACAGGCTCATGTTTACTCTCCGCCTACGGGTTCGGATGGCTCGGCAACGGTGCCGATGGTCACGGCGGATTCATCGATCGCCGCATACAGTTCCGGGTATTCCACCGCGTAACCTTCATTGCGCAGGTACTTGTTTTCGTACTGCTTACGGTCTTCAACAAACTCCGCTTTACGCTGGCGGGTATTACGCTGCGTATAGATGTGCAGGTTCGCGAGCGTGGTCACCACCATGCGCTTACCCGGCATAAATGGCGGAATAATGGCCTGACGCCCGGCAATGGAGTCCTGCAACATCTGCGCGGCGATTTTCTCGCTTGGACGGTCAGCCGCCTGATACAGTCGATACTGTTCAGCCGCCACAAGGTCAGCACCCACCAGCACCACCAGGCGTGGATCGTTGCGGTATTCCTGCGGAATTTTGGCGTTGATAAGGTCTGACGCCATCGCATCCAGTGACTTGTAATCACCGTTCTGATCCAGCGTGACCGCATCGGTCATGATTTGTTTTTCGCGAATTTTGCGAACAATTTCATGCCAACCGATATTCACATCTTCGCCGTTCGGGTTCTTTTCATAGTCCGTTGAGGTTTCAACGGTCTTGCCGTTAAAGCCAATACGCAACATATCCAGGGCAAAGGTCTGGGTAGTAAACGCGGTGACGCGCTGGAAAAATTCTTCCTCAGAACCGGCATTTGCCCAGATGGAAAGCAGATCCCAACGCAGCGCGGCGCAGGAGTCGGTTTCAACCAATTTGTATTCATTACCCGACACACCGACGTTACGACGGAAACGCCCATCAGCAATACGGCCGGTATGCAGACCGGATGCACCCACGCTGACCACCTGGCCAGAAAGCTGGTCAACATCAGCCACGGTGATCCAGTTCAGGAAATCCGAACTTTCCAGCAGCGCATCACGCAGCTGCGTTTCCTTCGGATCAGACAGTGAGAAGTAATTGCTTTCCTCGCCACCGTCCAACCCGTTTGCCGCCGCAAGTCCCGCGCCGAATTGCTTTAAAAAGCCCCGCGCTTTTGCATTTAAAATCATTATTTACTCATCCTTAATCGCTACTCAGCGGTTAATGTTTTTCCCTGGCGAAAGCCTTATAAATGCTTATAAGAACTGGAACGGTTTGCGTGAACCCTTCGGATTCTTACTCGGCAACGTGGTCACCTTTTTATCCAGCTTGCTAAATTTGCTGACGATATTCGGCAACTCTTCACGCAAGCGGGCGAATTCTTCCGTATCCACCACGTCTTTCACGGTTTCAACATCGGTCTGAATATCTTCAACGGTTGAATCCGTTGCTTCCGTTTTTGTTTCCAACGCAGTGATACGAGATTCCAACGAAGCAACTACCTCGGCCAGCGCCTGTAATTTATCGCCGTCCTGGGGAATTTCTTCCTGTGCCGGTGTTTCGTCTTCAATACTGAAAAGGCTGCGCCATTTCGATTTATTTTTGTCCTTCCCTGCCATGTTAATTTCCTTAACTTCGTTAATTACCAGCGGATTACTATTACCGATAAAGTAATTGTCTTTCCGCTTATTAAATCGCATTCGCGTAGTGCCTACGCTTGCGGGTTCATCTGTAACGCCCAGCCCTTCAAGGTAATAACGGCCGGTTCCGCGAAAGTTGCCATCAGGCGTTAATTCCACTGACGTGAATAAAAGCTTTCCGTTCCGATTCGCCTGTACCAGTTCAGTGGAAGGACACAACCGGGCATAGAGCTTTACTAATCCTGAGTCATCTTCGCTTGCCGCAACGTCCAGAACTTCACCGGCATTACCGCACCAGCGCTCATGCTCTGGCCAAAGCAGTGCGGTATACATATTTTTTGGGTCATATGTTTCCGCCGCGTCAATTAACATATCCCTGGTTAAAAAACGCTTATCAACCGTTTCCCCTTCGGTTGCGATACAGAGCCAATTCGTCATTAAATGTGAATCTGACATACCGGAATTAACCTCCGTTGTTTCCGTGAAATGCAGTATCGCCAATAATTACCCCCGCCGCATTAAGCAGAATTCGGATATAACCCTATATCCGATTGCATCAGATATTTACTTAACGAAATAGCCGAAACATCCCCGCATAATTGCCGAATGGCTAAATACACAGACGAACTAAAAGACGTCGCACGCGCTTTATATTTGCGCCGTGCCACGCCAAAGGAAATTGCTCAGGATTTAAATCTGCCGAATGCGCGGATCATTTACTACTGGGCGC
>NZ_JAFMOS010000406.1 GCF_019049755.1 Rahnella perminowiae | reverse complement strand
CGTGGAGCACCTACTGGCTCGAAAGAAAAGCGGCGATCATCGCATGATTCTCGCTCAATATTCGTAACCAGTAAGCGCATACCCTGAATCACTTCAAAGTGTAATTCTCAGGGTGCGAATGACTATATCTCGCTCTTTGCGGATCTGTGCAAGTTACCTTCTGGGCATATTTTACGTTTTATTGCGCTCGAACAGAGGCTTCATTAATTGGAAAAATGGAAAATTAAATTTATGGCTAAGATCCAATACAACCTAACCCGTGGAAGCGATGTCATCCGTGATGGGATGTACCTCGAACTTTTTGAGGCTGGAACATCCCCGCTCCGGCAAATTGCTGAAGTCTTCTATTCCGATGTAACTCATGAGTTCTCTTTCTCTTGTTACGAAGGATGCATCCCTCTGGAAGAGATTGAAAAGCTCATTAACAAAGCTAAAAAATTGCTTCCGCCAGCAAAGCAGGAATCTTGATGGGCCTGAACATCTGCTCTGTGCCAGGAGCGGACCTTAATAATCTTTATCTACCTTAATAGTTGAGCATTCAGTAAAACGACCATTCTACCGAAGATATGATTTATCGAGTGTCATGTTTTAGAATCAATCGATTATCTTAAGCTGATGGGAACCCGATGAAAGCACTTTCAATCGTTCGGCCTGCCGGAACTCAAATCGCAAATGGCCTAAAAACGCTGGAAATAAGGCGATGGCCGCCTGACGTCCGAACAGGGGAAGAGATATTACTGGTTGAAAATGAACACTTCCTCACGGTCGATGGCCAAGAGGAGGTCGGAACCGCCTTAGCTATCATTACCTTGGGAGAAATCAGAGAGTTTAGGCAAGATGACATCCCTAAAGCTTGCGCATCTTATTATGAAGCCGGTTGGCTAGCTTGGGAGATAAAAACAATCAAAAAATTGAGAATCCTTTTCCAACACGCGCAGCACGAAAGTTTTACGAGATCGATGATTCAGTTCTTAACGCTGCGCGCTTGATAATAATTCGGTAAAACTCGGCGTGAAAAGGTTTAACCGAATCAGATTTTGCCTGTGTGAAACCTCTAAATACCATTTCTAATCCAAGCATAAAGTCCGCTGTTCGCTCATAGCAGCCTGATGGGCCTCACCTGCAGCAGCTTGGTGCCTAAATCGGACCTTGCTAATATCCTGCCATGTCGATCAAATGTGAACCGGTCACCTCGGGCGCACAGGCACCTGTTTACGCACTGCATTAGACAGAACTAACGATGTGGTCACTGAACCATGAACCGCCAGGGCATCGACGACGGCTTCCAAATCAGCCGGTTGAGAAAAAACACAACGCACGATGAAGCAGTCCTCTCCTGTGATCCTGTCAGCTTCTATCACCTCAGGGATATCGTTAAATAACGTCAGATAGTGTTTGATGTATTGGTGGGTTGTGCGTACTCGCAGGATCGCCTGTAATCCCAGTCCAATCTCTCGCAAATTGACGCGTGCGCTGTATCCTTCAATGACGCCTGCACTTTCGAGTTTTTTGACCCGTTCGCTCATCGCTGGCTGCGAAAGGCCAATGCATTTGCCCAGAGAGGCCAGACTCTGACGTGCGTTCATTTGAAGTGCTTCCAAAATTTGCCGGTCTTTGTTGTCAAGCTCCATGCTAATCCTTTGCTCAAAATGTAGATGAATCATCGGTTAATCGGGCTGTATTTCGATGACTTGCCATTCAGGAACGATGTGTCATTCGCCTACATTATGTGAACACCTCTTTGGGAATCAAGACATGACATCTCCAATATTGCTTCTTCCGGGAATTGGCAACTCGGGCTCCGGACACTGGCAAACGCTATGGACACAAACTGACGCGTCAATGACCCTCATTTCGGGACAAGACTGGGATCATCCGGTTTGCGAAGAGTGGGTCGAAAATTTAGAAACTACCGTCAGAAAGACCGGGCCAGACGTCATTTTGGTCGCCCATAGTCTTGGCTGCCTGCAGGTTGCTAACTGGGCCCAATATAGCCGCACGGTTGTGAGAGGCGCGTTGCTGGTCGCGGTACCCGATCCCACACGCGATGTGTTTCCAGAAGAGGCTAAGGGGTTTAGTGTTCCCCGGAGTGAAAAGCGTTTCGCATTTCCGAGCATGATGATTGCCAGTTCCAATGACCCTTATGCCGATATCCATTACAGCCAGTGCTGTGCCGATGCCTGGGGCAGTAGTCTGGTCAATATCGGTGAGCGAGGGCATATCAACGCAGCCAGCGGACTCGGTGACTGGCCTCAGGGGCGAGCATGGTTAAAAGAACTTATTGCCATGTCCATAAGCGCCTCCGGATATAAATAAATCCACTTAAAGGCTCCTTAAACACAAAAAATTCACGCCACACCTGTTACGGAAAGCTAAATGAACAATTCGTCCAATACACCTGTCATATTTATCAACGGCTTAATAGGTACTTTGAATGATCCGAAATTTCACAGACCGCTGGGCGATCGGCCCGTTATTGCTCCTGACCTTAACGGCTACGGCGCACGCAGCGATATACCGGTAGAGAAAATAAACATCTGGGGGCAGGTGAAACGGATTTATGAGGTGATCCAGGCCGAATATCAGGGATCCGCCGTGAGCCTTGTGGGTCATTCTGTCGGAGGTGCTGTGGCCTACGCGTTTGCGCATAAATATCCCGAATGCGTTAAGGAGATTGTCAGTGTAGAAGGCAACTTCTCTCTTAAAGATGCGTTCTGGACATCCACCATCGCGAAAATGACATTAACGCAAGTCGAATCCATGTTGGCGGATATGCAAGGTTCGCCAGAAACCTGGCTGGAGGGCTCCGGAATCGATCCGCAGTCTGACAAAATACAAATCGCGACAATCTGGCTTAAACATCAGCCAGCTTCAACGCTGCTTGCCATGGCCCGGTCAGTTGTCGAGGTCACCGGGAACCCTGGCTATCAAACTCTGGTCAAAACCGTGTTTACTTCTGTCCCTGTGCATTTACTGGCGGGTGAACATTCAGCGAGTGGCTGGGATGTTCCCGACTGGGCAACTCAGCACGCGAAAAGTATCACTGTCATGCCTTCAACGGGTCACCTCATGATGTTACAGGATCCCACAACCTTCGGCCAAAGAGTGGCTGAAATACTGAGTTGATAGCAATTAACTTCAAAACAAGCTTATTCTTTCACTTAAACATATCTTTAAGCCCATTATCTACTAAAAGAACGGACACGATGAGTGCTGTAATATGTAGATGATATCTTCACTCACCGTCCATGACGGTAGGGAGCGTAACAATGAAAATGTATATGAGGTTAATGATTGCCTAAGAAAATAGAATGGAGCATTCATTAATTATTACCTTTCTTTGGAAGGATTTTTTATGTCCCCCAGCCGCTATCACGAAAGCGAAAGGATGTTATGAGCATCCGCTCATCGCTCACAGCGGACCTTCGAATCAACTGGCTAGTCCGCTTGGTGCCAGAAACGAGCGTTCACATGCAGGTCAGTGCAGCAGCATGTTGAAATTTTCGCGCACCTTCCAGCGCAAGCTGCAAATTAAAAGACCCGCCATAAGCAGGTCTTCCACATTAATACTTTTCATCTGAAGCCATCGGCAAAGGATACTGATTTTCTGCTAGGTTATTTCTGCTGGCAAATCAGTTGCAGCTTTGCAAGGTAACAGGCAGGAAACAAAAAACCCTGCAATTTGTCCCGCTGCAGCCAGATAAAATGCAATTTGTAAGGCATTTTGGAGACTGTTTGTAGAGTTCACCTGATGCAGACTTACGGTCCCGCTTCCGGATAAAGCAACTAACAGAGCAATACCAATAGCGTTACCAACATTCAGCGTTGTAGAAGCCATACCTGAAGCAACCCCTTGCTCGTAATGCTTTACGCCTGAACCAGTAGCTACCCACATTGCCGTCCAGACAATTCCCTGGCCTATTCCTGAAATGACCAGTCCCGGTAATACGCTTAAATAAGATGCACCTGAATAGGCTGATGGAACCAGTGCCAGCGTACCCGCAATTCCAGTTAAAAAACCGGCCAGTAAAACTTTGCGTAACGACAGACTATTTGCAAGTCGGGCTCCGAATTGCGTTCCGACAAAAATTGCCAGCGAAGGCGCTATAAACGCCAGGCCGGTCTGCAAGGCGCTGTATTCCATAATGTTCTGAAACATAACTGTCAGAAAATAAGGCAGAGCACCGAAGGTTCCCATATAAATAAACGTGATCACCATGCCTGTTGTCAGACTTCGATTCCTGAATAATCGTACCGGCATTAATGGGTCAGGGCTGCGAAATTCTATGGCGGCAAACGCCAGCAGAAATACCACTGACAGACTCAGTGATAAGAGAATATGCTCTGACAACCAACCCTCTTCAGGCCCCTGAACCAGAGCATAAACCAGCAGAATTGCTCCTGTGGTGACTGTCACAGCGCCCGGCAAATCGAAGCTGCGGCGCTCTTCCTGGAAACTGTCCTTCGGTAACACAAAAAAAGCGGCGCATATTGCAATCGCTGCCAATAAAACATTGACGAAAAATACTGACGGCCAGCCATAGACGCCTGTAAGTATCCCGCCCGCGAGCGATCCCAGTGTAAGACCACTTGCGCCTGCGCCGCCCCAGACTGCCAGTGCCCGGTTGCGCAACGGCCCTTCCTCGAACAGTCTGTTTATAAGCGAAAGCGTGGCAGGAAAAAGTAATGCTGCGCCTATACCCTGTATGGCTCGTGCAATGACAATGACGACAGGACTCCACGCTAATCCACCGGCCAGTGAGGAGAGCGCGTAGAGCCATAACGCACCGATAAAAACCCGACGTTGCCCCAGAAGATCTGCTGCTCTTCCACCGAACAATAAAAATCCCCCACAGCATACCGTATAAGCACTGACCACCCACTGGAGCGTGTGCTCCGAAAACCCCAGTCCCGATCCAATTTCCGGTAGTGCTACAAACACAATATTGATATCAAGGGAGTACATGAGTTGGGCGAAGGCAAGCAGCGCAAGGCTGAGGTGTTGAAAGCGAGGGGCACCTGATTCCCGTAAGGCAGTAACCATAAATAATCTCCAAATAAACTAATGTTCGAGTACATGCGTACATTTAATGTATGTATGTACTCGTACATTAGTCAACCGATAAAATTTAAAGTATAGTGTTGGCATGTTTACAATCTGCTGAGAAACCCCATGCTTTCTAAACACCCTGATGCGGAACAAATACGTCTTGAAAATGTGCTGACAGCTTTGGGGAATCCATTACGTCTGACGGTGGTTCGGGTGCTGGCGGGCGGCGGTGAGCATGCTTGTAGCGCCGTGCTGAGTGGGATTCCTAAATCGACGCTGACTCACCACTGGCGTGTCTTACGGGATAGTGGCGTTATCTGGCAGCGCCCTTTCGGGCGCGAAAATTTACTATCGCTGCGCCGGGAAGATCTTAATGCTCGCTTTCCCGGGCTGCTGGATGCTTTGTTGGGTGCTGTGGAAAACGACGCACTGACACAGGAATCAACAACCAGGAATCTGCCGATGCCATCCACAGAACAGAAAGCATGCGCAGAGGAGAAGTAAAAGGAATTGAGCGCGTAAGTCCTCTATTCGCTCGCAGCAGACCCTCAGCGTCACGTGTTTGTCCCCTGAGTGCCAGGAGCGAAAATCAGCCTTTTTAGCCGTCCTGCGGACGGCTCTTAGTTCATCAAAAGCTCCAGCCCGCCGCGGTCGAAAGCGATACGAACGGTCCGGCAAGCGTAACATTGTGATGTTCAATGATTTCATTTGCTGATAAATGATTGTTATCCATTGTTGTATGCGCATCTGAAATCAGCACGGCCCTGAATTCCAGTTCCGACGCGGCTCTATTTGATTCTCACTTTTATCCCGGAACCTCAGACCCTGAAAATGGGGGACGCAGTCCCCTTTAACATTAGCGTTTTTTAATCACCGCAAAATAACTTAGCCACTGCTTGCCGGGGATGTTTTCCGCTGCGTCAATGACGGTTTCGGCCTCAAACTCATGCAATGACTCAACGATAAAGCGTTCACGGAAGGTCTCAAAAATCTCATCAGCGTTAACACCTGCATCGATCCCGGTTTCTTTTTTGCAGGCCATAACATAAAGTCGGCCATTATCGCTGAGTAATTTACTCACGATATCCAGGTAAGCAGCCTTTCTCACCTCATCGCCTGAAAAGATATGAAACAGCCCACTGTCAATAATGCTCCGAAACTTCCGATCCCAACTGCCAATAGTGAAAAAGTCTTTAACCATAAAGTCGATGTTAAGACCCGCTGCTTTCGCCTTCGCGGCAGCACGCCCGACCGCCTCTTCGACAAAATCAATCCCGGTAACCTGCTCACCACGCTTAGCGAAATAAGTGGCAAGCGTACCCGTGCCACAGCCAATATCTAAGATTGGCCCACGTATATCAGAGGCGCTTTCGATGAAAGGTTTTTGCGGGCGACCGATATCCCACACTGGCTTAGCGTTATCGACATAATGCTCTCTGAACCCTGCGTGATGTGCTTTACTGTCGATGATGGTCATGATTATTTCCCTTCCTTGTAGTCACTGATATAGGCGTTAGCACCTTGTGTTCGGGCAGTGCGTTCGTCCGGATTTACTTCCGCCTGGACTTCATGCTCCATACGCTGGTTATACATCTGAATAGCGCCATCTAATGCCCTACGGATAACAGCCCCCAAAGGCACATCGATCCCTAATTCACCCTCTAATTTTTCCTTCCAGTCTGTGAAAACCTTCAGTTGTTCATCAGTTAATCTTACGGTTACTACATTATTTTTTCTGCTCATGTTTTCCTCAGCGTCAATCCGCAATTGATGTATACAATGTATACATTGTTTGCAAAAGAGGCAACCTGTGATTTTCTTGAGGATGACCTATTGCCAAAGTTCGCGGTATTAAACATGATTAACGGCGGTGAGATCAGGCAGATATGACATAAAAAGCCGGTATTTGCAGGTCACTAAATGAGAGGATATTGCGAGGTCTGCCCCTCGCGCGTAGCAGGTATGACAACTCTTTTTTCTGGTGCCAGGCGCGGGCATCAGGATCCATTAATGCAATTAGCACAATGTTTTTGCGAAACAGACGGCCTCTTCTCTGCCTGTGTATGGACCATAATTCTCAATACGGACATACCCATTTTTCTTGTAAAAATTTACGGCCCGATGGTTGATATGTCGGGTTTCCAGTCTCAGTTCGAGATATCCCATTTCTTTTGCGGAGATTTCCAGGAAAGTGAGTAAAGCGTTACCCACGCCTGGCACACTTCGGTCTGAAAACATTCTTTTAAGCTCGGCTATATTTTGCGTTAATGGCCGGATAGCACCGCATCCTATCGCATCGCCATGAGCATTCTTTGCCAATACCCATAACGCTTTATCACCATTCATTGCATCAACAGTGAAATTGCTTTTGCCGTTATCACCCGTAATAGCGGCAAGTTCAGCTGACAGCATCTCGATTAATCGATGGGATTCTGAAGAAAATGGATCTGATTTCTCTACTGTTATCATGTTCATATCCTACAAAGTAATTCTCACCAGCATAGAGTATCCTGCCTGGAAAAGCAGCATCCCGAAACCGGTGACGGGACAACTCTGATTTCTGGCTATCCCGGTGATGCTATGTCCGCTTCACGCCCTGAGACATTCGGCAAGCTTTTTATGGCTTCTGTAAGGACGACTTTCGCGCTTCCAGTGCCAGCAGATATTTCGCTCAAAGTTGCCTGTCATGCCTGCTTAAAAAACAGGCTTAACGCAGGGTATTGTTCGGTTTCCAGGCAAACCCTACAAAAGCAGAGTGAGATCATTTGCGTTGAATCTCATCACTGCTGGTTTTAAATTCACACGTAATCATTTCCCTTTATGTTTATTAATTTTTTTTGACAAAGCAATCATTCTGCAT
>NZ_JAFMOS010000407.1 GCF_019049755.1 Rahnella perminowiae | reverse complement strand
GTCTTATGGAAAGACGTTAATCATCATTTTTTGCTGTGCATTCCGTGTGGGCTCGGATTTTTCTCAGCGAGAGTTTTTTACCGTATATTTGTGATCAATTTATGACAGTCAGAAATGAACTTTTTCTTTTTTTACACGTCCTCCCTTTTTTCTCCATAAAATTCGACCACGCCAAATGCCCGGATCCGCGATTTCGGGCTGCGCCAGCCGCCGGTCTGTGTGACAATAGCCGCTGACACTCCGGTCTTACTTTCAACTAAAAAGAGATGCATGGCGCTTTCCCCCGCAGTAAAAAATCAGATAAGCCAGTGGTACAAAGCCCTGCAACAGCAAATCCCGGACTTTATTTCCCGCGCTCCGCAACGTCAGATGATTGCAGAGGTGGCTAAAGCGTTCTCGGGTGACTCGGCACGGCATCTGGCCATCGAAGCGCCAACCGGCGTCGGGAAAACGCTGTCCTACCTGATCCCCGGCATTGCCGTCAGCCGCGAGGAAGAAAAACCGCTGATCGTCAGCACCGCGAATGTGGCGTTGCAGGATCAGATTTTCAGTAAGGATTTACCCCTGCTGAAAAAAATCATCCCTGACCTGAAATTCACGGGCGCGTTCGGGCGTGGTCGGTATGTCTGTCCGCGCAACCTGGCGGCAATGAGTAATGAGAATGCGCAGGGCGATCTCGGGTTATTCCTCGGCGATGAGCTGGCACCTTCCAGCGGAGAGGAGCAGAAATTCTGTAAAACGCTGGAAACCGCACTCTCCCGGTACGAGTGGGACGGATTGCGCGATCATTACCAGAAAACGATTGACGATCCGCTGTGGATAAAAATCAGCACGGACAAAGCCAACTGCCTCAGCCGTAACTGTCATTATTTCCGCGAATGTCCGTACTTTGTGGCGCGTAAAGAAATTGAAAGCGCCGATGTAGTAGTGACCAACCATGCACTGGTGATGGCCGCGCTGGAATCTGAATCGGTATTGCCGCCAGCGAAAGATTTGCTGCTGGTGCTGGATGAAGGCCACCATTTACCGGACGTGGCGCGGGATGCACTGGAAGTCGATGCCGAAATTACGGCGGTGTGGAATAACCTGCAACTGGATAACTTTGTGCGCCAGATTGAGCAATGTCTGACGCTGTTCACCCCGAAAAATCCGCCACCGCTGACCAATGCGGAACGCCTGCATAATCACTGCGCTGAAATGCGCGAACTGTTGGTGCTGGTCGAGCAATCGGTCAGCCAGTCTCTGCCGCCTGCTGAACCGGAAGCGGAGTACCGCTTTGAACTGGGCATTTTGCCGCCGGAACTGACTGAACAATGCAGCCGCCTGTTTAAACTCACCGATGGTTTGCGCAGCCTGGCAGAATACATGGTCAACGATCTGAGCGAGAAAACCGGCAAGCACGATATTTTGCGTTTACACCGCGCGATTTTACATATGAGCCGCATGCAGGGTTATCTCGAAACCATGAGTAAACTGTGGCGACTGGCGGCGCTGGATAAAGCCTCGAATGCACCGATTGGTAAATGGGTAACGCGTTCCTATTTCGATAACCAGACACATCTGGTATTTCATTGCGCGGGGATCCGTGTCAGTGAACAACTGGAAAAAATGCTGTGGCGAAAGGTGCCGCATGTCGTCATCACTTCCGCGACACTGCGCTCACTGAACAGTTTTTCCCGGCTTCAGGAAATGAGCGGACTGACGGAAAAGGCCGGTGACCGCTTTGTCAGTCTGGATTCGCCGTTCAGCCATGTTACGCAGGGCAAGCTGGTCATTCCGCAAATGACGCTGGAGCCGGTGATGGCGAATGAAGCCGCGCACATCGGGGAAATGGCGGATTTTTTCCGCGCTGAACTGGCGAAAGGGTTGCATACCGGCCAGCTGGTGTTATTTGCCAGCAACCGTGCGTTACAACAATTTGTAGCCCTGTTACCGGACTTACGTCTGATGTTACTGGTTCAGGGCGATCAGCCGCGTTACCGGCTGGTTGAGGAACACCGTAAACGGGTTGCGGCCGGCACCACCAGCGTGTTGGTCGGCCTGCAATCGTTCGCGGAAGGCTTAGATCTCAAAGGGGAACTGCTGACGCAGGTGCACATCCATAAGATCGCTTTCCCCCCTGTCGACAGTCCGGTTATTCTGACGGAAGGCGAGTGGCTGAAAACGCTGAAACGTTATCCGTTTGAAGTGCAGAGTTTACCCAGCGCATCATTCAATCTGATTCAGCAGGTCGGGCGACTGATCCGCAGCCATGAATGTACGGGCGAAATCGTGATTTACGATAAGCGCCTGCTGACCAAAAATTATGGTGCACGCCTGCTGGCTGCTTTGCCGGTATTCCCGATTGAACACCGTGAAATGCCCGCGCCCGGTTCAGTGAAGCGCCCGGATATTCTCAAGGCTGCGAAGAAAGACCCGGTTCGCCGCCGCACGCGCAGACGGTAGCGTCTTTGCACCCATATATGCTTGCACAGATTAAGGTAAGGCTACGATGGATTACACCAGACTCATCAAAGAAGTAGGACGGGGTAAAAATCACGCCCGCGATTTGGATCGTGAGCAGTCGTATGCGTTATATCGCGACATGCTGGCGGGCAAGGTGGCGGATCTGCAACTCGGTGCGCTGCTGATTGCGTTACGTATTAAAGGCGAAGCGGAAGAGGAAATGCTCGGTTTTTATCAGGCGATGGAGGAGCGCGTAATGCGCCTTCAGGCACCTGCTGAGCGCCCGCTGCCGGTGGTGATCCCCTCCTATAACGGTGCACGCAAACAGGCGAATCTGACGCCGCTGCTGGCGATCCTGCTCAGCCGTCTTGGTTTGCCGGTGCTGGTGCATGGCGTGGATGAAGATCCGACCCGCATCACCAGCGCTGAGATTTTCCGCGCGCTGGGTATCCGCGCAGCGCAAAGCCAGCAGGACGCGCAACAACTGACAGATGCCGCTAACGCGCCGGTATTTGTGCCGGTTTCCGTACTTTGCCCGCCGGTCAGTCAACAACTCGCGTTGCGCTGGCAGTTGGGGGTGCGAAACAGCAGCCATACACTGGCGAAACTTATCACACCCTTTACCGGCCAGGACTCCCTGCGTTTATCAAGCGTTTCGCACCCTGAATATGTGCAGCGTGTTTCGTCGTTCTTCCGCCAGATTGATGGCCGTGCACTTCTGACACAGGGCACCGAAGGTGAAGTGTATGCTAACCCTTCACGCTTCCCGCAGACACACTTTATCGCCGGTGGTGAACAGCGTGTACTGGCAGAAAAGGAAGAGATTTTCAGCGCGGACGTACCGGCAACCAAAGACGTGGAGACCACCGTCGCGTACATCACCCAGTGTCTGAATGGCGAGCGCGCTATCCCGCAGGCAATACTGACTCAACTGATGTGCTGCCTGGTGGCGACCGGCGTTTGTGCCGATATGGCCGAAGCGAAAATGATTGTGGATCAGATTTTCTGATTACGTTCTGGCGAACTCGATCCGCTCCCTCCCCTGCGAAGGGGAGGAGTTAAAAAACAGCCCTTATTACTCTATAAATCCTGCGTTTAGGTTTGTCTCAGCTCCCCAAAAACTCCGTTACCCTGTTCAAAAGGGGG
Source organism: Rahnella perminowiae (assembly GCF_019049755.1). Taxonomy (GTDB): domain Bacteria; phylum Pseudomonadota; class Gammaproteobacteria; order Enterobacterales; family Enterobacteriaceae; genus Rahnella; species Rahnella perminowiae. Next base: position 4,407 of record NZ_JAFMOS010000407.1, on the reverse strand, counting down.
GTTAAACGTTAAAATAAAGGAACTACGAAATTTATTTTATGATTTCATTCGTTTTTTTATAAATATTTATGGAGACTTAACTATGGAAACATTGCCCGCTTGCCCGACTTGTAAATCCGAATTCACCTGGCAGGACGGTGAAATGCTTAACTGCCCTGAATGTGGACATGTGTGGTCCATGAACGGCGATGCCGCTGCGGATGATGATGTGCTGAAAGTGGTAGATGCCAATGGTAATCTGCTGGCGGATGGCGATTCTGTCACCGTGATCAAAGACCTTAAGGTGAAAGGCAGTTCTTCAATGCTGAAAATCGGCACTAAAGTGAAAGGCATCCGCTTAGTCGAGGGCGATCATAACATCGACTGCAAAATTGACGGTTTCGGTCAGATGAAACTCAAATCAGAATTTGTTAAGAAAAACTGATCTCCGCACACCCCAGCCTGACAATCAAAAGCGGTTCTGCCATATCGACATAACCGCTTTGCGAACATACACTCAATGCATAATCTCGTTAACTTTCAGCAGAGACGAATGCATGACACAGGCTCAGGACTACTTTAACGCCCTCAATCGCGATTACCTCAAAGTCCATCAGGATAAAGAGAATTTATTCTGGCAATACTATATGGGCACCGGTGATGATAGCGTTTCCGCCGCTTTCTCCGCTGCCGAAACGGCTTACAAACGTTTTATCGCTGAACCTTCCCGCCCGCAGGAATTACGTGATGCAATTACCCGCGTCGAAAAAGAACCTGCCAGTGAGACGCGTGATGTCTTGCTGCATGGCCTGCATGGCTGGCTGAATTTCTTTGACTGCAATGTGATTGAAGACCCCAAAGCGCAGGCGCTGCTTGATGAAATTATTCAGGCGGAATCCGTACTGTTCGGCAAACGTAAGCAGTACCGTATGACGCACATCAACAGCAAAGGCGAGCGTGTTAATGCCTCCCTCGGTGAGCTGCTGACTAATCAGGCGAATAACGAAAACGAAGCTTATCGCCGGAGCTCGCAAAATGCGTTGCGCGAACTGGAGGACTGGCTGCTGCATAACGGTTTACCTGAGTTGATTGGCTTGCGTAACCGCTTTGCGCGTCAGCTTGGTTACCGCAATTACTTCGACTACAAAGTGAATAAAACCGAGCGCATGTCGCCGGAACAGTTATTCACCATCCTTGATCGTTTCGAAGAACAAACCCGTGAAAGCAACACCCGCAGCCTCAATGAACTGGTGGCGCGTGAAGGCGACGCCGCGCTGCTGCCATGGAATATTCGCTTTGCCAGCGCCGGTGACGTCACCCGTCAGCTCGATCCTTACTTCCCGTTCGCTGATTCCCTGCGTCGCTGGATAGACAGTTTCAAACGCCTGAATATCGGTTTTAACGGTGCAGAGATGCAGCTGGATTTACTGGTGCGCGAAGGCAAGTTTGAAAATGGTTTTATGCACGGGCCGGTACCGCCGTTCTACGACAACGGTAAATGGGTGCCGGCGGTGATCAATTTCACCAGCCTGGCGAAACCTGATCAGATTGGGAGTGGTGCGAATGGTTTGAATACGTTGTTCCATGAAGGTGGACATGCGGCGCACTTCGCCAATATCCGCCAGAATGCGCCATGCTTCTCGCAGGAATTTCCGCCGACGTCGATGGCCTATGCGGAAACGCAGTCCATGTTCTGCGACAGCCTGCTGGAAGATGCAGACTGGCTGAAGCGTTACGCGAAAAATACTGCGGGTGAACCGGTGCCGGATGAACTGATCCGTGCAAGCATTGAAGCCCGTCAGCCGATGCGTTCCTTCAATGAACGCCACATTCTGCTGGTGCCGTATTTCGAGTGGCAGCTTTATCAGTGGCCGGATGAGAAGCGCACACCGGAAGCCATGACAGCGCTGGCGCGTGATGTCGAAACCCATATTCTGGGCGTAACCGGCAGTCCGCGTCCGACGCTTGCCATTCCGCACTTACTTTCTATGGAATCTGCCTGTTCCTATCAGGGTTATCTGCTGGCGATGATGGCCGTTGAACAGACGCGTGCCTTCTTCCTTAAACGTGATGGCTATCTGACCGATAATCCGGCCATTGGCCCGGATCTGGCCAGACACTACTGGACGCCGGGGAACAGCGTCAGTCACGACGATACGTTGCGCAGTCTGACCGGTGAAGGATTTAATCCGGATTATCTGGCGCAGGCCTGTAATCAGACGGTGGATGCGGCCTGGCAGGACGCGCAGCGGACGATTGAAAAAGCATCAGAACGTGAGCAGCCTGCAGCGGACTTTGACCTGAATGTACATATCCGCGTAGTGGATGGCACGCTGATCCTGGCAGACAGCGCGGACGGCGATGATGCTATGTGTCAGGACTTTGCCGATTTTGTTGAGCAGAATTACGGCCGTAAATAGTTACGCCAGCACGTTATAATACGCCTGTAAAAGCCACCGCCGGTATCCATCGTGCGGTGGCTTTTTTTGGGCTGAATCTGAACTCAGCGGGCGTCCGGGCGGATAAGATCGAAGCGCAAATCTTCGGAAATACCATAGTAAGCGGAAGGGCCACCCGCGCGTAATACCGGTTCAGCGAGGGCCGTCTGATACACACCATCAACCAGTAAATGCCGGGCAATATGAACACCCACGACTTCGCCCAGGACCAGCCAGGTATCAATATCGCCGCCGGCTGCCGTTTTCAGCTGAATGCATTGCGTGAGCCGGCATTCAAAATTCACCGGACTTTCCAGTACGCGGTCGGCGGCAACGAGGCTGCCGGGTTGTGGCGTCAGGCCCGCGAATTCAAACTCATCCGCGCCGTGTTCCAGCGAAGCCGAACTCTCATTCATTTTAACGGCAAGCCCGCGGGTGGTCAGGTTCCAGACAAATTCACCGGTTTCGACAATGTTTGCCACGCTGTCTTTCCAGCCACTGCTGGCGAAACCGATGATCGGCGGGCGGTAATTGAAGCAGTTGAAAAAGCTGTAGGGCGCGAGATTGCGCTGTCCGGCGGCATTACGTGATGAGATCCAACCAATCGGACGCGGGCCGACAATGGCATTTAACGGGTCATGGGGCAGGCCGTGGCCTTTAGCGGGTTCATAGTAGTAGCGATCATCAGTGCTCATGATTTTCCTCAGCAAATAATTCATAAAGACTATGATTTGTACATTACCCGATTTAACCGGGGGGTGACCGTTTTTATGTGCCCGTCTCAGCCTGTATGCATCCGGCAGGCGGCGGCACTTTGTGGTATCTTGTGCGCCATTGATGAATATCTAACGCCCCATCGCATATCTTATGCGTCGCGCACACCTTTCGGAGAGTCACTCAGGTGGAAAAAAAGAAAGTCTTCCCTCAGGAAAAAAGCGGTCTTCACCCGCGAAATCGTCATCGCAGCCGCTATGATTTCCCGGCCCTGATTGCCAGCAGCCCGGAACTTGCACCGTTCGTGGTCGAAAATAAATGGGGCGATTTGTCGGTTGATTTTGCCAATGCTCAGGCGGTAAAAGCCCTGAACCGTGCCTTACTGCGCGATTGCTATCAGATTGAAAACTGGGATATCCCGGCTGACTATCTGTGCCCGCCAATCCCGGGGCGTGCGGATTATATCCATCATCTGGCTGACTTACTGGCTGGCAGCAATAATGGCAATATCCCGCAGGGAAAAGACATTTCTGTGCTGGATATCGGTGTTGGCGCGAACTGTATTTATCCGATTATTGGCTTGCGCGAATATGGCTGGCGCTTTACCGCCAGTGAGATCGATCCGGTATCGATGGCGGCGGCTAAAAAAATCGTCGCCACCAACCCGCAACTGACCAACCAGGTGCGTTTCCGTTTACAGGCGAAACCGCAGCGTATTCTCGACACCATTATCCGCCACGATGAGCGTTACGACGCAGTGTTATGTAATCCGCCATTCCACGCGTCGGCGGCAGATGCGGCCTCCGGTAGCCAGCGCAAACGCCAGAATCTCGGTCTGGACAGACGTGCGGGTACGGCGGAGCTTAACTTCGGTGGTCAGCACAACGAATTATGGTGTGAGGGCGGGGAAGAAGCCTTTGTTGTCCGCATGGCAGAAGAAAGTGCCGGTAAGGCGCAGAACTGTTTCTGGTATACCGTGCTGGTTTCCAAAAAAACCACGCTGCCGTTATTGTATGATGCACTTCGCGAAGAAGGCGCGACAGATGTCCGCACGGTCGAAATGGTGCATGGTAACAAGATCAGCCGTTTTGTCGCCTGGACCTTCCTGACACCTTCGCAGCAAAAAAGTTGGGCAATCAAACGCTGGTCAGCCTGATCACGTTGTGAATTCCTGTATCCCAGCGTGTTCATCTGACGATGTATGCGCTGGAAAAAATACTGCTGCCAGCCCCTTTCTTTTTCGGTAAATTAAATTAAGCTTAATTCACTATAATAA
>NZ_JAFMOS010000624.1 GCF_019049755.1 Rahnella perminowiae | reverse complement strand
CTACCACTGCTCGGTATAAATTACTGGTAATACCGGAACCGCTATTATGGTATAGGGTCGCCAACACAGGCATGCTAATTAGTGGCAATAGTGAGAAAAACAACTATCGTAGTTACAGACCATTCGCCAACGGGAATGTGCCGATTAAATATACAATGGCTCTTATTCCTGGATACATAAAAAAAATAATGCAACTTGAGAGTGAATTAGCTTCTATACGTGAAAATAGTTCATTATTTGGCATATCTAATAAACTCGATGCTTTATTCTCTCAACAGCAAGGAGGCTGGGCCCATGATCGATTTAATGTTCTAACTAAGCAATTGCATGATATTGAAGCACTTATCCAGTATCGTTCCAATGAAATAACAAATGTTATTACACGTGGATCAATACTTAAACGTGCAACTCGTAAAGCAAAACGAATTATCTTACGGTCATAGATAATACAATGCCCCCTGTAACTGCTAGCCCGTCTTTGAAACGGGCTTTTTTCTAAAAAATTCATGATATAGATGTTTTCGGACATCCAACATCATAAAAGGTACTTGCATCCAACCGGCTTAAAAGCACACGATATTTTCCAAATCGGCAACGTTGACATTTCCTCTGCCGTAGCTATTTCAAAGTTTACTGTATCTTACAGAATGGAAATGCGCTCTCGTTCCAAAACTAAACTTAGTGATGATTCACTGGACTTCTTTCGCGAAGGCTTTTTTACGTCCAAACGCTGGCTCCAATCCTATCAGGCAAACACAGCCATCAATGGGCGGTTATCTGATTTATTCAGTGGGTGGTGTAGGCCACACGACATCATCCGATGTATTGGCATCAATCCGACTTAGCAATACACGATATTTTTTCCACAGCGGCAACGCCGCAGTTTCTGCATCAGTCGCCATATCCAGATCAACGGCATCTTGCAGAACTGAGGTCCGCTCGCTGGCAAAATCCATCAATGCCGTTTTTTGCGACAAGTTGTCCGCAAGTTTATTTGCGTTCTGTGCAGCGATTTGGTCATCTGTTAGTGGTGGAGCAGTGAAAACACCACTTTTGTAGGTCCAGCCTATGCCTGCGCCACTATCATTAACTTTAATAGCTGTCGACCCATCTGGCGGAGTCCAATCGGTTTCTCCATCCCATAGAACCACGTTGATAATTTCTCCATCACTATTTATTACCGCGTAATCACTAACATTCATCAGGAATACTCCCATACAATTAACATGCCCGGATTGCCGGTTTTCCCTGTGTAACTTATAGCACCACTTGCGTAAGTACCATCCGCGCCTCTGCCCTGCCATCCACCAGGAAATGGAGAAGCTGGAGCGGAAAATCCACATGCTACTCCAGCTGTAACCTGAACTAACTGCGTAGAAAATGTCTCACCCTGAGAAGATGATATAATGAGTCCCGTAGAGGTATTGACCGCACCAGTGATGGGGTAAGCCCTACCTGCAATGCTTGAGGATGAAGAAGAAGTTGTTGCATCTGCAGGGTTGCCGCCGCCTAAAGACATGTAAGGGCCAAAATACGTTGCTCCACCATAATTATTCGCAGTGCCGCCTGAACCTACAGTAACCGTAAGAGGTGTTGAAATAGCACTGAGATCAAATTGGGATTTATTGTACTGTCCATGATAACCTGGTGGACACCCTCCAGTTTGACCGCTAGGGGCACTCCCAGATAGGCTACCTCCACCTCCAGAAATTGCTTCAACGATAATTTTTTTTGTTCCGGTGGTTGGCGTGTACTGCCCATTGTTAACAAATATTTGGACGTTGATGAGGCGTCCATTTAACGTGCCATCACTTGACCCGAGATTTTTCAAAGCTGCATTTTGCGCTGCTGTGCCAGCGGCGGCAATTTCAGAGAGATTATTGTTGATTTGCAACATCGACAACAAACTGCCGGCGGTAAGCATATTCGCCGCGATATCATTCGCTGACCATATCCTTGCTGTTGTCCCCTCCTGCCCGCGTAAAACCGTAAATGTGTCGCCACTTACCGCGGTTACGTGCATGATTTCTGTAATAGTGCCCGTTGCAGCATCAAGCAGTGTAAGCTTGAAATAACTGGTTCCGGAAACAGGTGAAGGGAATAAAGTACCAGTGCCTGTATTGACGGCGAGTGATGTCGCTGACGCGCTGATACCTGCAGCCAATACCGACGAAGCGTTATTGAAAGCCAAAAGTGTTAAGGCCATTTATCCTCCGGGATTTAGGCAATAAAAATCCGCCAACCTAATTTAAATGGTAAAATATTCACCATATTCAACCAAAGGCTAGGGGTTTTAAGATGAGTAATATTGCGGTGATTGTGATTAAAGCATTGCTTGCAATCATCAGTACTATGACGATTGTCCTTTCTGTAATTCTTATTGTTCTCATTTTTGATATGTGGGCTCAGGGTGGGATGCCACCATTCGAGAACATTAAATTCAGCATCTCACTTTTCTTTGTTGTTGTGTTGCTTTTAGTAATTTGCCAATGTTTGAAATTTCACTTATCTATTTCAACGGATGGCAGAGATCTGAAAGCAAAAAAACAAAAAGATGAAATCAAAACAAGAGTCGATGACGTAACTATTTAATCAACCAATGATAGTTACAGAAACAGGTTGATAAAAAGGCATATGTAGTAGGCCGCTATCAAAGGCCTGCTTAAACAGGGATGAGTATTCATATTCGGTGCTTTTTATCAATACGTTGGTGTCCTGTTGGTATGTTCGGGTGTTGAATCCGAATGTGTTATACAGGGCTGAATTAGTCAGCTTCCTGTACCCTTTGATGATTGATATGCTTGCACCGGCATCAGAGAATAAAACCGATACGCTCCATCGCTGGTCATTCGCGACATCCACACCATCAATACCGGTAAGGAACCGTATGATACGACGCTTCAGCCAGGGTATCGTAAAGTTAAATCCATCTCCTTTGTAATAGTTCCAGGTCATAATCCTCTTAAAGAGATCGTCGGAAACTACAACCTGGTCCGAATCATTTTTAACTTTCTTCCCGTTATATGGGAGCTGGTTGAACATGGCGGTATTGTATGGCCCGAAAACCTGACGCTTACTACTGATTAATACGGGGGGCTTCACTCCGTATATACCGCTCGCAATCCATTTAAGCTGTTCGCCTGCGTTAAACCCATTAATGAAAACCGGAAGATTGGCTTGTTTCATCCAATCAAATATTTCCTTTGCTAACGTATTATATGTATCAACAAAAGCCTGAATGTTTTCATCATCATTATACTGTGTATAAAGATACGATCTGATAATATCGTCCAGCATTTCAGCTACCCACGGTTACCCCATCATCAGCAATAAACCAGTAGCTATATGGATCGCCGCTGATGATGTTTGTATTGTCGTCAACGTTAGTTATTACTCCATTGACCGTCACCACAACATCGAGATTACTTATCAAGCTCATATCGAGTGTGGTATTAATTGCCTGAAGAAACAAATCTTTCAGATTATTGATGTTCAGAGGCTTACCGGCATAAATGCCATTTATGTAGGAAATAGACGGTGCGGTAACCAAGGACGCCACTGTTGCATCAGTTAAGTAATTTACCCCTTCAGTAGCCCATTTAAATCTGACCGTGACCTGCTGCTGCAGTGGGATAACAAACGGGATTAAATAACTATCCGGCCAGTCGTTAATTGACACGGTGTTATTTCTCAAATTCGGCGTGACTACGCCCCCGCCAGTCCAAGTTCCTGATGCAGAAGTGTTAACCCCGATGGAAAACGTATTGGGGCCAAGCACGGTGGCCGTTAACGATAACCCATTAATTCCCGTGATCCCCGTCAATCCATTAATTTGTATAATCTGACCGGTTGTATATCCATGCGTGATATCGGTGGTTACGACGCCGGGTGAGGCATTTGTTATACCCGTTACGTTTATCGTTGCCCCTTTGAGTCTGCTGATGTCACCTGCTGATTTATAAATTGCACCGGCCATCGAGAAAACATCACCACCGCCACACATGATGATCCAACCGGTGCCATCGGCAACTACGGAAACTAGGCGAGCCTGAACGTTGTCCACATCAGTAAGTTTTTGTCTGATAAACCCCGGGTACCCCTGCACGGTAGACATCCCCGCTTGCCATACTCTCTCCCTGAATTCGGCATTAGATTCAGCTCCGCCCGCTGGCGTTCCCGCTGTGGGATTGTTACAGGTAATTGAGATATCCGATGGCAGGCTGGTTAGAATCTGATTGACGGTGTTTGCCGGAACCGCCCAGGTTCCAGTAATCGTTGCCTCACAGGTCACGGCTGCGGTATTCCCGGATGTCGGGATAATTACAGCGTCCAGCAGCGTGTATTGGTAAGTTCCATCTGAGACGATAAATCCTTGCGGTATCGGGAAACCGGGAGGGCCAGAGAACACCACAGGGACGGTAGTGGAACCTTCCGTTTTCTGTGAGGCGACACCGTATTGCTGAGCCAGAGTGTTCAGCATCGTTAAATTTGCCGTCAGTGGCCCGACAGAGTTGATGAGGTCTACCCGGGCTTGATCGCAGATCAACAACGCACCGACGTTTGTACCTAAAATGTCTTCGATCAGGGACGCCGGCAATTCAGTCGTAATCCCAGGTGATTGTGCGGTTGCAAGGGTGACAAGCTTGCTACGCAAGTCAGCTGCAGTTTGTGGCACCGGCCCTGAAGCATCATAAATAACTGATAAATCGCTCATACGTATACCTGCGTGACAATTTTCGAACCTGAGTTAGTGATAACTGAGATGTTATAAGTCGGAGGATCATCAGAAATCATGGCTATTTGCAGCGACGAGAAGTATTGGCTGAACTGCTGTTGAACACGATTCACATAATAGGTGGGTAATATCTGCTGAATCACTGAGCCGTTTGCTGGTACCCCTTTATCCGCAAAGAAAGGTGATTCTTGGGGAGCTAACTTTAAGATTTGCACAAGGGTCGTGAGATATATCGCATCGTTAAAACCGTTTTCGTCCGTCTCAACGGCAACCCAGCGACCGGACGAATCGCGGCCATAAGTCCTCATTGCGTGATACTCCCATTAAAATTGCTCGTAGGCGCCCCAGTATTGCTTCCGCCGTTCCCGTTGGTATGAATGTGAGAGTTCAGCCACATGACCAATGATGCCCAGCCCGCATGCATGATCGCAGGGCTTGTACTGGCCTGACTGTCCTGAAGATTTCCTGTCGTTCCAGTGAGGCTCCATTGACCCTGAGTGAGGGTAAGAACACTGTCCCCTACCGTAACTTTGAACTGCGAAGGCGCGGCAATTGTCACAGCTTCAGGTGTCAAAAGAAAAGTGGTGTTGCTGCCCGCATCGCGGATTGTGACCCCTTCCGGCCCGTAAAGTGTTAACACATCCCCATCTACAGAATCCCATTCAGTATGACTGATAGGCAAAAATACCAACGCACTCAGATTTGCGGGAGGAGTGAGATCCGCTGTTCCGCCACCCTGACCGCTAACGCCACCAATATAGGTATCTGCCGGGATAACTATCCCGCGATCACCCGGTTGCATTGGGTACCTGATATACTGTGGTCCAAAGATTGGGATGGTCACTTTCGGCAATGTGTAAGGAATGTTTGTCAGGCTAAACGAAACAGTGATCATGTTCCCTGACCGCTTAATGACTGTAACCGGCAAAACTTTACCAGCGACTTCCAAAGCGTCCTGTATTTTGCGTTCGGTGAACTGGTTCATGTTTCTGCCGAAATTCAGCTTATTCCCGATCATTTTTTCGCAAACTCCGCTTCAGGATTGGCCTCAATAATAGTTATCCAGGAACCACCATCACGTTGCCGAATGTTGCCAACAAATCGGACAGACTGGACTTTAAATGAACCAGAAAATGCGGCGTCATCCCTGAACTGCGAATATGACGACGCCTGTATCATTGGGCGCGATTTCTTAGGCATCAGAATGACGTCACCCACCTGTATATCAGCTCGCATTACACAGGCCAGAGTTACCACGCCAAACCTTATCCAGGTGGGTTGCCCGATGAGGTCAGAGAATTCAATCTGGATGGGGTTGTTGTTACGGTAAACAGCACTGTTGCGTGATGTCTGGTCAGGATGGTTTGCGTAATCATTATCCGTCACGCGCAGCTCATTGCCATTAACAACCGCAATTTCAATACCTGAATACCCGGGGTCCCTGATCATCGATAATGAGAAATCTTTTAAATTTTTGGCTAACCCAGTCAAAGATCCACAATACATGGACCTGTCATGGTTAAGAACAAGTCGATTACTGATATTGATGTTGGGTTTATATCCGCCTAACGTCATGAAGCACTGCACTAAGGCATCAGATAACTTCTGACCTGCCAACCAGGGCAATGTCAGGTTTACTGGCGCAAGCGGAGCAGGATTGGAGGATGAGATTGGACCGGCAAAAATGATGAAATCAAGCCGTAATTCCGTGCCTTGCCAGTTGCCGAAAGCCTGAAATATCGTACCTTCAATGACTAATCCCTTCTGCTGGGGTTTAGCCAGCGGTAAGCCTTGGGACATCCCGGCGAAAAGCTGAATTTTTTTACCACTCATGTTCTGTCTGGCTTGCTGCATTTCCTGTGGGCTGATACCCCATACTGTTATATGGCTTTCCCCCTGCGGGGTAGACTCACCAAACCTGAGTATGTCGAATTCCACCATCAGCGCACCAGGGTTAAACACACCGTTTTTGAGGCTTGAATATTCCCGGTAAATTGTTCCATCGCTGTTGAATATTTTCATGTCGTAATAACGCATCAGCTCGTTACCTCAATTTGACCGTTGGATCCCCTCCAATACATAACCGTCTCAGAGAAAATTCCTGCAATGAGGTTTATTCCACTGTTGGTGGTGGATTCAATCAAAGGTATTGTGAGCAATCGACTTCCTGAGTTATCACTGATATTCAGGTACCAACGCTGCGCGGCGATATTCCATTTTATTTGGCAGTCGTACACTGAGCCATCCAAAACAGGCGTAAACGCCATGCTTTGTTGCTCATCACCAGTGAAGGGGTAGAGTTCTGTGCTCATATGCCAAACGTCCCTTTCAGTGAACTAATCAACCCGTTTATCCCGCTGGTCACGCCACTACCTAATGCTGTATTCCCCAGCGCTGATGCCGTATTTGTCCACGCACTACCGGTCTGTTTATCACCAGCATCGATTTTATTGAGAAAATTTGTGACGGCCTGGTCGGCGCTGGTTTCAGTAACCAGAGGCTGCTCAAAATCCCACAGCCATTGGCTCTGAGGGGTCGTCTCATTACCGCCCGTTACGTCGCGAACAGTTTTCAAAATACAGTTGCTATAAATGATCCCGGGGGTTGCGACAACATAGGTGCCGCCGAGATTCGCATGAGCCTGAAGAACAGCTTGTAACGCACTCAGCGTTACAAGTTTCGTCATCGCACCGGTGTTTTCGTTGATAGGTGTTCTCATCAGCAGGGAAACACGAAGCGGGTTTGCTAAAAGCGCATTTGCGGCCACTGTCTGATTTGCAAATGAATACGTGGCGATATCGTAATCAATCATTGTCGAGCCCTGCATGGCCGACCAATGACAGAAATATTTATCCAGATCAGTAAGCGAACTTGACCCGCCAATCAGGCTTGATACAAAACTGGCACTTTGCGTCAGCGCCACAATCGGCAGCATCCCGCCGGGAATGCTCTGGGCGATCCCTTCACTGAGAATTACCGGCGAGATCTCGAAGCCCAGACGATACAACTCTCTCGTAAAGGCCATTATCCGTACCCTCCAAGCTGTGTGCTGGTCACAATGGCGTTACCGCCGGTGTTGTTGTTAATGGTCAAACCACCGCCATTATTTCGCCGTTGGTTGTCCAGAATTTGCTGAAGTATCTGATCGGTTTTAGCTGAGCCTTTTTGCAGATTGTTTTGCTGCGGGTCATTCTGACCAGTATTAGACTGACCATACAGGGCCGCATACTGCTCCTTGACGCGGGAGGGATATTCAATATTCTCCTTACTCCCTCGTCGAATGCCCCCGTTGTAGTAACGAAGAGCCTCTTCAAGGCCACCGCCATTTTTTTCAGCGTACTTCATTCCATCGGCCAGCACACGCGCACCAGCCATGATGTTATCGCGAGGGTTGAACGGGCTCTCACCTGGTTGGAAATTCTGAGGCATTACCTGCATAAGCCCTTGCGCACCCGCTTTACTCACGGCATTCGGATCCCAGGAAGATTCGGCACCCGTGATGGACTTCAAAAGCTTCGAGTTCACATGAAACTTTTTAGCCGCTTCATCGAAATAATCGTCATATTCCGTTGGCGCAATACCTGAAATTTTCCGCCCTCGTTTAAGAAATCCCCAAACTCGCGGATCCCCATCAGTGCCGGGGATGTAACTTTGTCCGGTCTGAGGGTCTTTAACCTCCTTGTTGCTCAGCATTGACGAGCCTGATGTCACTCCATCTACCGTGAGATTTGTTTTCCCCGTTATCCAGTCAATTACCTTGCCTATGGCATGTCCAAGTCTCTCCACCCCTGTGATAAATGATTCCACATCAGATTTGAACTCAGGTGACGCCAGGTAATTTCCGAACTTCTGAATGCCGTTTGAAAGGCCATCAATCCATTTCCCCAGTTCTGGTGATTTGAGTACCGTATCAATGGCACCAGAAAAGGCGTCTGAAAGCTTACTGAGTTGCGGGGCCAACGGTGCCAGACCGCGGATAAACGAGTTTTCTATGCTAACGCCGCTGCGCTGGATTTGGACGTTGAAATCCTGCCATTGCTTTTGCGTCTGATCGCTCAGTTGCAATTGCTGGCTGTCCTGCTCTGCGCGTTTTTGCATTGCGTCGATTTCTGCATCGCTCATGTGCTTAAAGCGGTTCAGATCATCGAGAGAGAAGAAGTTCGTCAGTCCGTTAGCTTCCGCCCCCTGAAGCGTGCTGCCGTTGCGTACGAAGATATCCCGCGCACTGCGGATCATCTGTGGGAGGAGTTTCGCCGGGTCCTGGTCAGGATTTTTAATCCCCATAGCGCCGAACTGCCAACGTTTACCAAGATCAAGCTGAGCGTCACGAATTGCGCCCAGAGTGGCTACTGGATTGCCGAGCGCAGTTTGATAATTTACCGCACTGGAATTTAGGCCACCCGCTGTGGTGCCGAGCCCAAGCGCGGTGAATCGCTGCGCTGACGCACCAGCAGCCAGGCGATTTAATCCAAACAGACCACCCGCGCCGACAAGCCCAGAGAAAACGCCAACAATCGTGCCCCACGAAATCAGACTGGTCGTAGCATCTTTAATGTGGCCAGCCAGAGATTTGGCGTCTTTGGTTGCACCGTTCAGGAATTTCTGTGCGCCGCTGGTCGCTTTGTTAAAAACAGACTGGGTTTTGTTGGCCTTCTCTAAATTGCCGTTCAGCCGGTCGAGTCCGGTATTTATCGCAGCAATGGACGCCACGCCATCGGCAAACGCCTGCGCCATTGATTCAGAGTTAACCTGCGCGGTCTCGGTGGCTTTAGCGCTAACACCGATCCCCTGAGCCGCCTCACGCCATGCCTCAGGCAGCTCGCCAATGGCGCTCTGATACTCCCTGAATTTTTCGAGAAATGACTGAAATTTATCGTCATTGACGTCAATCTCAAGGACCGATTTAGCCACCATTGAAGTATCCCTTCTTGCTTATTTCTTCAAGAATGAACCGCTGCCTGAAATGCAGGGGGCTTTTATAATCCCCCAAATCATATTCGCGACAGAGATCCCTGAAGCCCTCGTTAGAAGCCCAGTCTAAGAGGGTATGTGTGATAGTTCCTGCGTGGCTGGCGGGTTCGGGGTATCGGTATCCGTTTTCAACGTCAGTAAAGAATCTTTGAACGCCGTAGCATTCAATGAGACGAGTTGCCCGCTGTACATCTCCAACGCTTTGCCAATAGTTGGAACGATCAGGTTCGCTTTCTGAATAGCCGAGGAGACCATAAAAAAAACAATCTCCCCTTCTACTTCACGATATTCATCATCGCTCAGGATCCCTTGTTTCAATGCGGTATCCAAGGGGGAGGATTTCCATACTCCGGCATCAGACCAGATGACCGTTGCCAGTCGCTGAATGTCGTCAACGATTGTTGGCGTACCAGCAGGTATTGAACCGTTTTCCTGCTGTGCCTTAAGGGTCTTGCGCAGCATCATCGCGGCCACGCGCGGAGCGCCGACAGTACCGACCAACGAAAAGAAGTTATTGAACATATTTCCCAGCAGCAGACAGTGGTTTTCAACCACCTCATACGGGAAAGGCACCACATGCAGATAGATCAGCGAACCATCATCCCGACTGATTGTGCTGACAAAATTCAGCTTTTTATCAATTTTCACGATGTTCAGTTCCACATATTGCTGTTGACCGGTACATATCCGGAAATTGTCACGACATAACCGGCATCGGTACCGTTGAGCAACAGTTCGTTGAAGTTCATCAGATAGCAATTCAGCGCGGTAACTGTCCCGAATGTGGTTGCATCAGGAGTGACTACGACTTCGCCCAGCGCCGTATCTACTGCGAACTGATTCTGATAGCTGGCCCCCAGACTTTGAGTTTTCAGTAAGTGGGCAGTAATCGTCACCTGCTGATAGGGAACCTGGCTACCCACCGTGCCGGCCATCGTGCCGATGATGTCGGTCGCCGGCCCTTCCGGCCGCACGCTGATCCCCTCTTTACCAAGGTATGAGGCCGTGATGTTTAATGCCGGGATATCGGTAACCGATAATGAAGCCTTAACGCGGTTAAGAAATCCCTGAGCAACTAAAGGATTTGGCATTTATTTTTACCCCACAAAATTGGTGACGTTGAGATTGAAGGTGATTGATTCGAAGCCGCGTTTTGGCGTCATGACAGCACTAAGACCGCCGTATTCACCGTCCGCATACGCTGATTCGTTGAGGCTGGTGTAACTGGAGAACGGTACGGCATTAATAACCGCGCTTCCAGAATAGTCACCTTCGTTGAAGTTCTCATTGAACGTGGTCTGATCGAGTTTTGTACTGATGACTTGCCCGAGGATGAGACCGTAGCTGATACCCGAGCGGAGAGTTTTCAGACCGCGTTTTTGCAGTCGATCGATGCCGTCCTGGTCGTAATATAGGGGGTTGATCGTGGTATTCGAACCGTTGATGACTTCGTTGGCCAAATCCAGTTCGAGGTTGATTGCGCACCAGGCCACGGAATACCAATAGTTGAATGGGTTGCCATCCAGCATGTGTCCGGCCACGATCATTTTGTTACTGAGACCTCCCTCAGCTGAATCCCCAACATAATTGATATTGTTGGCCTTTAATGTTTTCAGCAGCGTCCCATTCCCGGCTGGCGGATACTCAGTAACGCCGTACAAGAAGCGGTACGCCATAGGCGGAACCATGTTTGATGATCCCGGGTCATTCACCAGTGAAGATTGGAAGTGAGATGCCATAGAGAACTCAGTACCAACAACGGCAGGAGCTTCTACGCCTGCATAAACATTGGGGTAGGCCGCATTCACCCAGGCGGTGTAAGTATTGATCGTTGTCGTAACGAAGAATTTCACCAAATACTCCGGTGAGGTGTAGTTATTCACCAATGTTTTAAACGTGGGCTCCGTATCCCACTCTCGCGGGGCAAGATAGGAGAAAAATGTCTGGTAGGTATTGCCGAGAGAAACATCTTCAGCAATGAAATCACTCAGCGCTGAGACACCATCGGCAGAATCGCCGGTACCAAGTTCAAGAACGTAAACTGCACGGCGCGTCCCCTGAGCCCAGAACACCGTGTTCATCTGGTTAATTTCTAACGATGCAGGCGGTATCACGTTTCCTTGTGTTGTCACGGCGCCAGGGTTTGTGGTCAGAGAGTAAGTAAACTCTGTTGTGCTGGTTATCGTGGCCATTACAGACCCGTTATAGGCAGAAGGCGCAACACCGGAAATAGCAACCAGCACATCATCACCGATTGTTAAGCCATGAGGACTGGCTAAAGTGACCGTTACAACGCCAGTTGCCCACGCAATGCTGGTGGTCGCAACGGTTTTCAGATAATCGCTGAGGTCGGATGAGCCAGTCAGGAGCTGATATTTCCCAGGGGTTAATGTAGTCCCGCCCTGAGATATCATTGCTCCAGATTTTAAAAGTTGCGATGGCTTCGGCGGATTGAGGATTGAAATATTAATATTAACAATTGCCATTTATTTAGCCTCCGCATAAATGGTCGGGATTGACTTCGTGATCAGCTGGCGGGCGACGTTACGCATGCGCTGCTGGTAATAATTAATTTTAAATTTGACGGTTTTACGCATAGCGATAATATTCAGTTCGTTCTGGGTAACGCGCTCATCCTGCACAACGGGAATATTCATAACCCCCATCTCGGCTTCATCGCCCAACGTGTATTGCTGGATATATCGAAGGAAATCTTCAACTGCAGCATTTCGCAGGCCGGTAATAGAAACCGTTACGTCCTCGGTAACCAACTGCCACTGATTGTTCATTTCATCCAGGTAAAAGCCCCCGGCAATGGGTGCCGTATTGCTGCACTTGACCGTGGCGTACGGTGGCGCAAGGTTCTGGGTTGAGAGCATTGATGGAAACATAGGCATGAACTGGCTAAGGCCCAACCAGACCGGCAGCGAACTCGATACCACAACGTCCGTTAAATCAATATCGTCCGGAGAGTTGATAATTTGCGACCGCATGTGCGGGTAAACAGCCTCACCGGTGTAGTGATATGTGTTGGCCTGTTCGTTCAGGCCCGTCCGGCGAGAGAACGAAAACTGAATACCGAAAAACTCCCCAATGTAGAGAACTTCAGATCCAATGTCGTTGAACGGGTCGATATCAGCCTGAGCAGTAAAGGTGACGACGTTCCTATCATAAAGCTGCTCATCCTCCTGAATGCTTTCTGTGGTCAGATGCAAATAACCTTTCACATCAACCGTGTCGGGTTCAGGGTCAGCATCATCGGAAGTGATCGAAGCCTTCACCCAGAAAACAAAACCATCAAGGGGAAGGACTTTCCGAATATATTTCGTGAACGTAACAATGCCTGAGCGGCTGATATCGTCGATACCCTGCGCCAAGGCAGCATTAAGTTCAGTTTTTGCGGTTTGCTGTAGTTCACTGAGGGAAGGCATTTAATACCCCGCTAACCCATGAACGCATCGCGGCCTGATACGTTCCTGTATCAATGAACGAGGGACGCGGTTCGCCTTTTTTGTTTTTGAAACGCTTACTGATCCCCTTCAGCGCTCGAAGGGTCGGAACCCCGTCAGCTCCATTCATTTCCTGGTTATCAAGAAATGCTACGAAAAGGTTATGCACCTGCGACATGGATTCCGCCAAAGGGTCACGCGACGTCGGCGCACCAGCCAGAAGATTTTCAAGCCCCCCGGCAAGGTCTTTACTCATCAGATCAGCGATGTCTTGACCATGCCGATCAAAGAATGTCTGCATGATTTTGTATTTCTCCTCGAGAAATTCTGCCACATCACCAGTGGTCGTGTTTTCATCCTCGTAAGGAACATCAATCACGCCGAAATGAAGAGTGATCATGAAAGCCCCCAGAGGTCACCATATTGCTGAGCAATTTCCAGATACCGACGGCCATACGGGTCTTTGAGCTGTTGCAGATCTGCAAGGGAAAGGTTTTTCAGCGCGTCGCTAACCTCACGTGTTTGCCCGGTATTGTTGTCAAAAGATGAGCTGATAACACCGGCGGTAAAATTATTTAGGCCGAGTTTTTCTCTGATATCGCCAAAGACAGCCGTTGGCCCATAATTGATAAGAAAAGAAGCCGCGAGGTTATAAACTGCCTGCGAATAAAACAGGGGGCTGATATAAACAAGCTGCGGGTTTACCCAGTCGAGCGACAGAGCGTAATTATTCGCGATATAGGGAGAATCATCCGGCAAAGATTCCGCACTTACTTCGAGGATATCGCGAATAAAAAGAATGAATCCGGATAGTTCAGGCATGCTGTACCCCGATTATTTTTTCTTTCCAGAACCCTTTTTTTCACCTTCAACAGAAATTGTTTCATTCACAAAATCTGTGTCTCGGGGGTCCTCATCAGTCTTTAAGCGCTGCTCTGCACTCACTTCCAGATCGCCATGAAAACCCGAATCTTCAGAGCGGAGTTTTTCACTGGTTGCGAACGCAGATGCCTGGCGGTGGTCGTTAGATTTTCGAGTCAGATGCTGATCATTATCACGCATCGCTTTTTCGATAATTTTCGATGCCACTGGTTTATCAATGCTGTAGCACAGACCGATATATGCTTTGCTCTGGTCAATTCGAGTCGCATCGATCAGACCATAAATTTCATGTTGTTTGAGAATGTAATCAATCTCATCTGTTGTGCCGTCCAGAACAATGGACTGCTCACCAGCGCGGATCGGATGGTGCACCAAATTCGATTTTTCCAGACGACGGAACGTGAAATCGTGGCGTTGCTTGGTGGTATTTGCGATATGAAGTTTCATTGATTTACTCCGGACATAAAAAACCCGCAAACCAGCTGGCTGCGGGGTTAAGAGTTTTCGAGATGAGTGTTTTTAAGCGCTGTAATTCATGCTGATAACTTCAATCGCTTCAGGACGAACACCCCAGCCTGAGGTAGAGCGCAATTCCGAAAGCACATCGATAGCACCACCGGCAATCGGCGTCGGAATTTCACGCGGTGCAGGCATGTCACAAAGCATAAGGGATGTCGCTTCCAGCGACGGGGAAAGTTTCGCGAATTCGTTGGTGTTAATCTTCGAATTCACTTCCGGGCGCTCGACTTCTGGCATAACCAGGATCACGGCGTCAGTACCGTTAGCGCCAGCACCGATCAGCGTGTCGTCATATGCCCATTCAATGGTGAAATTAGCATCAGCACCAACGCCTTTGATCATTCCAGCCACTGATGAAGTACCTGCCCCAGGGCGCTGATAACTGGTCAGTTGAACGATTTTCTGAATTTCCATTGCGCCGAGTGTGCGCTGTGGACCCAAAATAACCATGTGTGTGGTTTCGCCCATTTGCATGCAACGGGTCCGCGCAGCCTGAATGCGGCCCAGAAGGAACACAGCAAGCTCACCGGAATCGTAAGTCAGCACTGTCGTGTTGCCTGTGCTGTCAGCTGGCAATGTCGTTGTGGTTGCACCGTTAGTATTTAACAGTCCCTCACCGCCCGCAGGATTCATGCCAAACAGCAGTGAACTGCGCAACTGCTGGAAGATGGCCTGACGAGTACCCAGTCGCTGGGCTTCCGGCAGAGCAATGCCCCAACCTCCAGCGGCGGACATGTCGTGATGATCGTAAATGGCACGAGCGCGGTGCAGGTAAGTCGGCGTGCTCATCATGCGAGCTTCCAGTGCAACGGAAGGCAGCATGTTGCCGTTCCCTGACTGGCTTGCTGCTGACTGAGTACGAATATCCAGACGTTTCAGATAAACATACTGGTCACCATCACCCAGGCGAACGAGCGGATTACCGCTGGCCAGCGCTGAGAATGCACCAGATGCCTGCTGATAGGAGAGGATCATCTCCGGCATGATGAATGACGGATTTACGATTTGATACGAAGGTGTAATAGCTGGCATGTCTTAGCCTCTCCTCGGTTACAGCAGAATAACGGCAACGTTGCCGCTGTCGTTCCAGGTGGCAAAACCGGTGGTGCTGTCATAAGCGACCGTTTTGCTATTACCCATCTGCGTTTCAATGATTTTTACTGGAAGCGCCACGGCTGATTGCGTGGTGACACCTACAGCACCCTGAGTGGTCGCCGCACCGGCAGGCACTGATGCTGGCTTGTAAGTGAATATGGTCCCAGATGGCACACTCAGAACCTGAACCGTTCCGTTGTATGCAGCAGGGACAGCCGCGGTAATAGTCACGTAGGCACCCACAGCAAGGCCATGTGCGCTGGCAGTCGTGGCGGTTGCAAAACCGTCGGCGGCGGCTGTTGCGGGGGTGTAGGTAATCCCAGCTGTGTCTACACTGGCCGCAACCGTACTGAAAACATCCAGACTGTCGGTGGCGAAGTTCCACACCAATGGCTGATTTACGGAAATCCCGGTGCCGGCAAGAGCGATAACGGCGTCGGAAGCTTTAACCGGTACGCGAGCGCCTGAGCCGAAGCGATAGAAGGACACGCTCATATTGCTCAGGAACAGAGGTACGGGAGATTGTGGCGTCACGAGGCCGTTATGGGCCTGATTAAATACCGAGATACCGACCAGTTCGGAAAGTGTCGTAGCACGTTTAATGTTGGAGCCACGCGCAGAAGGATTAACGCCGGGTAGCAGTTCGTTGATGGCCACGCCGCCCCACATTGGTTTAATTTCGCTACTTGAAAGCGCACCAAACGCCAGCGCATAACGAGCGGCAGGATCATCAATGGCGACGCCCTGAATAAAGCCTTCGGACTTAATGTTAAAAGTGCCTTTGGCGTTGGTGGTTTGCATTGGGTTTACAGTCAATACTGACATGTTTTATCTCCGCTTAATCTTTAGAGAATTGAGCAGCAACGCGGCGGGCTTTGAATGGCCCCCAGCAGTTTTCTGCATCACCGATGAAAGTGCTGATCTTGCGGCCGGTCGCATCCTGGCGAACGACTTCGCGCAAGCCTGCGCCAGGTTCCAAACTCGAAGCTGCTGATTTCTGCGCGTCGGCGTAAATCTGCTTCTCTGCGATGGAAAGCATCTGGCTGTCAGAAATTGACGACAGGTCAACGGCTTTATAGTCGGTGGAATGCTGCTGGAGTTTGGTAAGAATGCGGCGGCGGTATGCCAGAGGCTTTTCACCGGCTACGGCCATCGGGGCACGCTCACCGAATGAAGCGAAAACGCTATCCGCCTTGTGTTGCGTATCGGCGATGTCATTGCGATCCTCATCGCTCAGTTCTTCCGGTACACGACCTTTGATTTCTTCCATGTCAGCGCGGATTTTTGCCATTTCCGCATCAGCCTTTTCCTTTTCTTCGGCATCAGCTTTCTCTTTGGCCTCTTTCTCTTCGGCGTCCTTTTTGGCTTTTGCTTCTTCAGCTTCTTTGCCCTCGGCGTCGGCTTTTGCTTTTTTGTCCGCCTCTTCGGCATCAGCTTTTGCCTTGGCTTCCGCCTCTGCATCGGCCTTCGCTAAGCGAGCGTCCATACATTTATTGAAAAGCTCTACAAATTTATCTTCATCCATTTTATGGACCTCGTTTAAAAGTGTGTCGGATTTAACACCCGTCGGATCCCCCAGCTTGTCCCAAACGCCTTGCTCACAAATAGCCAGGTGATCGAGCAGGACAGGAGCGCCCTCAAGGAGTAACGGTTTTCCGTCAACTTGAATTAAAAAATCGCTGTCGCCGGATAGGGTTACTGTTGGTGATGTACTGAATTGCTTGGAAATCAGGTTTTCGGCAGCTTCGGTGTCATAAACGCGGGCAACACCCCACACTTCGTCACCAGCCAGCCAGGCAAGGCAGATCGTCCCGATTGTTCTTGCTGCATATTCCTCGCTGTTCAGCGTCGCTCCTTCTGGATGCCACCAAATGACCGGGAGGCCATTACATCGCGCGAGAAAATTCTCGTTCAGGTAGTTTTCCGGGGAGCGGTATGCGAATTGCTTATCTGCTGAGCGCCACGTTATACCGGTGCCGGTAATGCGCATTGCCCACAGGTACATGTTTTTGAAATACTGCGGGGATGAAAGCTGACCGTCAGATACAAGCTTCGCAACGTCCATTTCGTTCAGCGGTTCTGCATCGAGCATAGCGGCTAAGCCAGGGTGTAGCGGTTCGGGAAGCGCATCGCGAGAAAACCAGCCGCACGCGGAATTTTCATCGTTTAGCACAGCCTCGAATGTCGGGGCATTATCAACAGAGTAAGTGACGTAACCGCCGATCAGGCTGTAAGGGGTTAGAGGCGGGCTGTAATCAAATCCACACTCTTCTAACACTTCTCTTCGCGCTGCAAATTCGGGCGTTTCACCTGTATCGATTTTCCCGCCCGGTACTGCCCATGTGCCATCATCCCCACGCTTGACCAGAAATACTTTTCCGGCGGATTTGAATAAAATCCCTGCTGCGTAGGTTTCCACCTAACCCCCTTTTTATGCTGCGAGAAGAAACGCCTCGCCTTTTTTCGTCAGCATGTCTTTCGGCAGGCTGCGCAGGTTGTATACATAGGTCAGGTAACAGCGGCAAAAAACCTCTTCTGCCGGTTGCGTAACCTCATCCAGAAAACCGTTATCCCCCGCTCGCATCAGCCCTTTTTTCATCGCCCAGTTGCCGCGAATAGCGTACGCCAGCAGATCACGATGCTTGTGAGGCTCCCGATAGTCATAATTGGGCTGTCTCCAGTGGCTATGCCATACCGCCGCCAGCGCACCGCCTTCTGTGGCGATGATATTGTCGATATTGGCGATCAGCTTATGAGACTGATCAATCATCACGCGCCGCTCTTCGAAGTCGATTTGCTGCGCTGACTTGGCAATATCCTGGCTTGTACTTATTACGCCCGACCGCGAGGACGCAGATAGTCCGGGGCTGATCGATGTAATCGGCGGGATGCTGGTCGCCCAGCCGCTGAATCTCTGGAGTGTCTTATCAACCGCCTGTGTCCTGTTCAGTTTGATCAGGTCCGTTGCGGCCATGATGCGGCGATCCAGCTCAGAACGGAGTTTGGGCTCGACGTAATTCAGGGTAAACCGGCTTACGCCAGGGTGGCGCTTAAGCGCCTTCTCGCGGTTAACTTCCATGTCGTAAGCAGCAGTGAAACGACGAGAAACCTGTGTGTAATAGTCATTGCCGTTAACTTTTTCGTCAGTGGCATTGCGCAGGCGCTCCATCCAGGTGATTAACTGGTCCTCGCTGCTGTAGCCGCGCTCTAAAAAATCCTTGATTGCGTCACGCAGCTCTTTCAGGAAAGAGTTCATTTCCGTCCCCTGGTGCCGGTGGTTTTTGTGGAGGGTTTTCCCGCAATAGGTCGTAATCCAGTTCGAGCCTGTCAGCAAACAGATGCTCGTTCATGTTGGCGTTTTCACAAGCCCACTTGATGAGCGTCGCCCGGTTCTCTGGGTCGTCAGCTAATTGCGGGAGCAATGCGGTCAACATTTCAGTAATCGCTTTGAACCGGGTTTCATCCACTTTCACCTTTTCGCTTTCCGGTTCTTTAAGCGCGGAAGGCCAGGTGTATTCAAAGTTATTAATCCAAGAAGTGAACGCGGTGGAATAGGATATTTTCTGGTACTCAGGCAGATCAGACTGTAAAGCCTCGAAGAAATCAGGCGACCAGGCACGGTATTGGACAATCCTCACAAAGAAATCGTAGAGCGGCTGCAAATCCTTGCGCACATCATCGATATACTGCGCCACGGCTTTTGCATCTTCGGTGCCCTCCCCAAACCCTCGCGTGAATGTCTCGCTGTTCAGCAGGATTGCAGGCATGTCCGCGGCAGTCGCGATATTTGCCAGGATATGATTTCTTGCGGTATCGAGTGGTTTTTCGAGGTTTTGCAGATCCAGCGACTCAATGCGGTCCTGTAGTCCTATTTGCAATACATCCCCGTTAGCCCCCCGTTTCAACATTGCCCGCTTGATACCTGACATTGCCTGCATAGCTTTGGTCACTACAGAGCCAGCCTGCTGGATAAAGGCCACCAGCAGCCCAGCCTTAATGGTCACCATGTCATCTGCGCGCATCGACTGAATAAAAGATTTCAGCGGATAGAGCGCCCGTTGGAATACGCTGCGCCCGGAGAAACCGAAGGCTGATGAGGTGTAAGCCAGATAGATAGGCTCCTCATTCATCATTACGCAGCACCGGCTTTGGTGGTACGCCTTCCCTGCGGCGCTGACGCTTGAAACTTTCTGAAAATCGGGGCTGTTCGGATCCTGATTAAGAACAATAGAACCGGCTGTATTCATCGGGTCGAGGACATTGAACGTCACCCCCTGTTTATACAGGTCGCTAAATTCCACGGCGGAATTCGCATCCTGACCATCGATAAGCATCACCACAGCCCCAACGCCGTAAATCCGCGACTGGCGGGCCACATTGGCGATTATCTTATCGGCTTTAATGACTTTCCACTCAGCCTCAAATGCTTCGCGAAGCCGCTTTTCCGGACCACGCGTCACATGGACCGTTCGCGATTCACCCATCGCTAATTTAATCGGACGGTCTACCATCTTCCCGCCCAGCGGGTGGTAAAGATAAATCAGCTTGCAGATTTCATAACCGACCTGAGAGCCAGGCTCAATACCTTCGCTTTCCAGAACCTGAGTAAGTCGGCCAATATTGCTGCCCATATCAATTTCGTTATCGTCTGACATCAGAGATCCTTGTTACTCATGGCATCACCAACGCGCTACAAAGCATCTCCGTTGCCGAACGCAAGGATCAGGCCGTACATGTAGCAGTCAAGAAGGTCATCAGCCCGTTTGTGAGCGTTTTTATCGGCGAGGTGAAAGCGAGAAATTTGCTTAAACAGGTGATTGGCAACGGCGCCTTTGAAAGGCAGCGTCTTTTCGTATGCATAGCGCGACATCTTTGCCAGTCCACGGTAGTGGTACCCGGACGACATGACCCCGCGCTCATCTTTGCCTTTGCTGGTCAGCGTTGATTCGATTGCCTGGACCGGCCAACCAGCCGCAGTACCTTTTTGAAGCAAGATACTGCCCATTGATGCATCTTCAATGAACACTCCAACCGCGCCGCTTATTGCCCGGCATTCGGCGCTGAGTGCTTCCAGCCGACTAAATACCGACGGCATAAATTCTTCCAATAGCGCGCCATCAATCTGTACAACATCCCAGTCAAGGATCGTCAGTTTCTGGGTGCCCATGCTTTCCAGAGCGAAGTACACGACTGCGGTGCCGTCATGCTCAGTACCGCCCTTTACGGCGGTATCCATAACAGCGAACACGGCGGAGCAGTGCGGCGGGTAATCGACTGGGAGACTTTCAACAAGAAGCTTTTCAATATCGAACAGGGCGTCTGTAGACCAATCGACAAACTCAGCAAGAAACTCCTGGCGGAACACGCGGGGTTCGCACAGTAGCCTTTCATTCTCCAGTTCTTCGGGAGGAACGAACGGGTTGGATGAGGTGGGAGCGTGATGCTCGAAAAAACCAAGAGACTTATCGTTACAGATTGCCCAAAAGAAATTATCCTCATCCACACCATCTGGCGTGGAGAACACCATCGCGCGGCCTTTTGTGGTCAGCAGCGTTGGTTTAATGGATTTGGGCCATATTTCGCGGAGCATTTCAGGCGACTTAGTGAAAGCAGCCTCATCGATGAGCACCAATTCATATTCGCGGCCACGTCCGGCGAGTTTGTTGTCATTGGTTACCCAAAAGTCAATTTTGCCGCCGTTCCTGAGGAGTATTCGCTTCTCCGAACGACTTTGCGTTTTGATTAATGGACCAAGATACTCAACCAGCTTGTCGAAAATTTCCTGATATTGGCGATACTCTGCGGTGAAGATCCCCACGCGCGCGCCGGCCATCAAATCAAGACCTGGCCGCTTAAAGTTCGCGGTGGAATACGTCACGGCCGCATTCACCAACATTGCCGTTTTACCCCACCGTCGACCGCAACGGACGGCGTTATTTCGGTGCTGCAACCCGGTCATCCATACTCGGGCTTGCCCCTCATGCAGGGGCTGAAGGTAAATGTCCAAAATCAGCCCCTATTTAACATAATGACCATTAACCGCCCCGCGCCGAAAGCACTCATCGAGCGAACTGGTTGAATGGCGTATTAAGGGGGTTTTTCAAAAGGGAAACAGCAAAAAACAACTGCATAACCGGTGCATAAAACCAGCCTGTTTTTGCATAGCGTTTTTTCGGTTCGAAATGGTTATTTTTGACAGTTTTCTACTGACCAGGCAGCGGTAGTGCATTATGGACAATGACCTGCTGATCGCCGCCCTCACCTTTCAGTTTTTCAGTCTCTGCAACCACCTTGTCGGCGGCAACTATTCGGTAATCGATATCAGCGGCGATTTTAGGCAATAGCGCTTTGTTCATGCTGATCATATCAAGCGTCCGACAGATTGATTCAATCCGGACAGTGTTTCGCATCATCGCCGTTTCAGCAGCGCGACCTTTTTCAATCAAGGCTTTAATCTGGTCAGGCTCCGCATCCTCTAACTGCGTTTTCCAGCGCCCAATGTTTTCAGAAGCAATCAGATTCGCAGCGCGTAGGCGAAACAGTTCATCGCTCAGTGTGAGTGCTTTCGCATCCTCAATCACCTCATCGCTCAGCAGCAGCCTTCTGGCGTAACCTCCATGTTTTAGCGCCGCTGTGTTCTGTTCCTGAAATGCGTTAACTGGCGGTGCGTTTCTGGACCCGCGAATCCGTTTCGTATTTTCGGGGGGCGGGGTCGCATCAGCGGATTCTTCACGCGGCTCAAATTTTTTCCCAGATGCAGCGCGTTTCTTTTCGCTTTTCGCAATTCGCAAATTCGCAGTTTTTTTTTCTGCCTTCTGCGAATTCGCATTTCTTTTCGCAATCGTGATATAGCGCTTTGCTGTGTTGTAGTTCAGCCCCTGCGCTTTACACCATTCTTCGGGGGGAATTCCCGTTGCGGCATGGTCGGACAGGAACTGTTTTTGTAGCTCGCCCCAATCCTTTCTTGCCATACCTCCTCCAGGGTTTACTTTCCGCAGGTAACTACGGGCATAAAAAAACCGCCCGGAGGCGGCTGCTGTGAGCTCAAACGAATTATTTTTCGATTGCCGTCAGAATTGCATCAGCCAGATTTTGAATGTTTTCTGCTGTGTATCTGAGATCGTCAGCTACCTTGTCAGAATGTGCCCGTCCTGACGCGGACGCCGAAACCTTAGCAATTTCCAAGGCCGCAGCTACAGCTAAAACGCGTCGTTGAAGCTTAAGTTCATCGGTGGTATCTCTCAGTGGAAAATTTTCTAACATCACAACCTCCTTTTGCTAATAGAAACTAAATATACCCATAAATTTCATGGCGGCAAAAGCATTATCGATGGCTCTCATTGAAAGCCACCTGTAATGCTACTTAGAGCAGGAATTTATTTTTCAGTGCCACCAGATCAGCTTCTGCATCTTTGCCCAGAACTTCGATACCGTGCTCGATGAATGCGACCACTTTATCGAAATCTGCTTTCATAGTTTCCAGCGGGGATAAAGCAACAGGTGCGACGCTCGCTGTTTGTTCGGGGTCTGCTACTTCAATGACTGGCGCTGGAACTGCGACGAAGTGAACCTGAATGCTAACCGTTGTGCCGTCAGCAGCAGTTGCCGTTAACGTTGATGCGCCAACAGTGGAGCTGACCAGGCCAACAGTAATCTGGCCGTTTGCGTCGGTCAGTGCGCTGGTAGGTGTGACGGTTGCGCCGTTGTCCGCAGTAAAGTTCACTACGGCACCGGGCTGAATTGCATCGGCATTATCGGTCAACGTGGCCTGAACAGTATTTGCAGCCGCGCCGTCGGCCAGCTGGCTGGTGATAATCGAAACGAGTGCTAATTTCACAATGTTTTCCTTCGGTTGGGATTCAGCCGGTTCGGCTGGGTGTAAATAGATGCTTTTCAGCCATGCAAAAAAACGCTTAATCATTTCTGTCTGGCCTCTTCTGCCTGTTTAATACCGTCGAGCTGGTTATTTAGCTGATCAATCGCCGTAAGTAGCGGGTCAATCCAGTAAACAGCCTGCCCATAGGTCAATCTGCAGCCGGTGGAAGCGGTGGCGCTACTTTTTGCAGCAGGCTGGCCGGTATCGGTGTGCATTGCGCTGGCACGTAAACTGTTCGTGTATTCGAGCAGCCGGTCAGCAACAGCAGAATCAACACACTTGCTGCTGGCAGGATCGCGTTTAATAATCGTCCGGTATTCAATTTCTCTCTCCTGGCTTTTACCAACGATTTGCACTGCGTATAGCTGTGCAGCGCCAGCAATCTGATTTGAGCGCTGAAAATTAAACGCCTGGGTTGAGATGGTTTCTGACTGAAGGGCGTTATCTGACTGGAGCTGGGTGACCTGCCCTTTCGCTTCCACGGATTTACCGTAAAAATGAAATGCCAGAAATATCATCAGCGCGATAAAAACAGCCGCGAAGGCTGTCACGGCAATGCGGAACCAGTTGAACATTTTCAACCCTCCAGACAGAGCGCCTTCTCTTTATCACGGCGAATGACCAGCCCCGGCAGCTTTTTACCGCCGCCGTTCGCAAAGTCGGGCAGGTGGTTACACATCATCGGCCAATTGCCGGCCTGCGCATATTTGTGGATAGAGGTCTCAAAGCGAGCTTTGCGCGTCGGACTGTAATATGTGCGAAGGCTGGAGCAGCCCATGTTGAACGCCGCTGATGTCATGGCGCTGAACTGGTTGTCGTTCATGTCGCGACCACGGAAATAGCTGTTTATGCATTTTTCCGCAGCCAAAATGTTTTTCTGCCAGTCGGCGGCGATCTGCTGATCTGTTTTCCGCGTGCCGGGTTTGACGTCGTGCGTGTTGCCTATCCCATCAGTCAGATATCCCGCCGGGCAGTAATAAGGTTCGCGGCGGCATGACTCCGCATTACCCATCAGCTCGAGGCCTTTCTCATTCGTTCTGACCTGGCCACCGGCAATAATGACAGCGATGATTGCCATTACTGAACATACGCCGCCCGCTGCGCCTGCTTTTTTAATGATTGTCATAATCAATCATCCTTCGCGGCTTCAAGAACGCTTTTTATCCCGCGAGATACTTCTGGGTATTTAGAGGTGGCGGGTGTGTCGGTGCGATATTTCAGGGAATCGATGGTTGCTTGAGTCAGTTCTCTGTCAAGTTTCAGGCGTTCCGCGTCATTTTTTTTTGCCGCTTTAATCGCACTTCTTTTATCAAAATATCCGAGGAGCGTGATCACGATGCCAACAAGGGCTGTCGCCATGTAGACACGTTCCAGAGTAATGAAACCAGCGATCGAGGACAGCAGAGTAAGGAGCGTCCCGCCGCCGGTTAAGTTGTCAGAATGTGGATTCATTTTCATGGTCTCGCCCTCCGGTCGTCCGGGTGGGTGCGTAGTCGTGGAAATAAAAAAGGCCACGCGAATGCGCAGCCCTGAAATGTAGATATCAGCAAATTTGATTGCCGTAGTGCTCAGCCTCAGCGTTTTTTCTTACTAGAACCGCTGATTCATAATCTTCGTGAAGCCCTAAATAAATGCGTCTTCCGCGGAAGTTAATTTGGGACTGCCATTTCATCGCCAACTTATTCCATGAAACACCAGTACAGCCAGACGTATTGACTTTAGAGATGCCTTTATTGATTAAATTTTGTTGCCGAGTCGCTACCCTTAGATTCTTCCATCGGTTGTCCGTTCTTACCCGGTTGATATGATCAATTTCCATACAGGGAAAGCTACCGGTCATATACAGCCATGCAAGCCGATGTGATAGGTGAAGGTTTCCATCAATGCCAATCATCAAATAACCCCCAGTATCAGGACACCCCGCGCGACTGCCTCGCTTACTTCGCCCCCGGCTAACCTTCCATGTGAAAAAACCTGTCTCAGGGTTGTAATGCAATAATTCCAAAAGGCGAGCTTGCGATAAGTTGCTCTTCATTATGGGATCTCTGAATAGCTACCAATAAAAAGCCCCGGCAGCGCATTGCGCTCCGAGGCGGTGGTGTTACTGAATGTAGCGATTTAGGTCAATACTGGTTGATATTTGAAATATGACCAGAATATATAAAGTAACGTAAATATCGCTCAATTTGTTCGGTTTTGCAAGAACTACTCGATAACTTCTTCGAAAACGCTTCTTTCTTTGCAGTTCAACACCTGAATTAGTGAATCGCTATCCAGCTCTGAAACAGCCAATTTAAGCCCCTTCCAGTGCGGACTGTAGACCTCGCACCATGTTGAGCGGGAGATCTCCATCAGGTTTGCCAGCGCCGCGCCAGCGTACTCCTTGTAAGACTCGTTTTTATTCTTTGCCGCCACATCCTGAACTGCCAGCCAAACGAGAGAGATTAGCCGTTTTTTTGTTTTCGCCAGCAGGCCAGCAGGAAGGTTTTTCTGATAGGCCAGCCAAACAGCCTCGCAGATATTTTTCTGGTGTTCGAATTTCAGATCAAATCCGTAGCAGTAACGGATCCAAGAATTCTGGTGAACAGGAAGAGTATTCACCGCGCGGCGCCAGGCGCATGAGGCAAACTCAAATTCCTTCATCGGTGGCGCTGGCCTGCGGCGGCTGCGAGTCTCGAGCGCGTACGTCGGCGCGCGCTCTGAGCGAACCTCTCTAACGTTTTTTCCTGCAGTTTCAAGCAGCACTTTATGGATATGCTGGCGCGGATAGTGATTTTTATCGGCCGGTGGGTGTTCACTGAATGCTTCGAGCTGCCCTTTTGTTCCTCCTGAGAGATCCATTAATGCCGTGGTCAGTTCAATTCGCGCGTATTGCAGCAGCTGCGTATTCATTTAATGATCCCCTCATCTCTCAAAATCTGCTGTGTGCGCATTACGCCCTCGGCGTGCCAGAGCCGCAAAGTATCGTAATCCCAATCTGATTTTGTTCGCCCGTCGCAGATGTCGTGGCATGCACTGCACGCCCACGCGGCCTGTTCATCGTGTGGCTTGCAGCCGGTACCGCACGTTCCGGCCAGCCGGTAATGCGCCAGAACCGTGGTTTCGGGGTTTCCGTTGCATACGCCAATAATTCGGATCTGGCATTCGCGCCCGCGAGCCGCTTTGGTTAATTCGCTCATGCTGCGTAGCTCATTAGCTGGCTTGCAGCGTTCTCGGCGGCTTCGGGGCTACTGAAGGTTTTATTGAGGATCCACATCCAGAGGGTATTCAGCGTGGCTTTGTACAGTTCAGCAAATTCGGTCTCGTCCATTTTTGCGAATGAAATTGAGAGGGGTTCTTTCGCAGTAACGCCGTTCGGCATCACCAGTTCTGTGTAATACCCAGATTCGATAGTGGTCCAGCGTCGGAATGCGTCAAACGACTTGATCAACGTCACCCGGTCCGCACGGTGGGCGCGCACTTTGTTGAGATATCCGATCGCCAGCGAATTAAGCGTTTCGCCATGCCCGGCGAATTCGGCCAGATGGTTAACGTAACCGCGTATGAGGGATTTCTCTTCCGGCGATATCGCGCCCCCGGTTGGCGTCCAGTATTCGAAGCCCAAATTGAGGAGGGAGAAGTAAAGGCGGTGGAATTTCGGGTTACGTGATTTTTTAAACTCAGATGTGATCACATCGCCGAGCTTGATTTTTGAATGCACAAAATCTCTGGTATCCGGATTTGCGGGTATCAGAGTGTCGTTCGATGCTTTTATAAATGCTAATTGCGCCATTTCTCACCTCTTCGCGAGTAATGGCACAGCAAAACGGGGTGTCAGTTGTTCAGGCTGACCGTAGGATTATATCGTGACTAATTGATTTTCGTTAATCATTTTCAGGAGGTATTACCTTGTATCCTGCAAACTCGGCTATCTCTAAAAATGCCTGTAGGGATTGGACGTGCTGATCGTCTCTGAGTATTTCCGCATCGGCAATGTCACCACCGGTCATCTGTAGGAGCACCCTACCGCTTTCCGGTAGAGTGAATTTTACCCCTTTGATTATTTAATGATTAATCATTGCTAACTCTTTTCTAAGACGTTTCAGGTCCCGAGGTAGCCATATCCGCGCAGGATTTAACCAACGCTGATCGGCTTTCTGAGTGTCAGGGCCAATATAAATTTACTGTATATAAACACAGTAATTTTTGAGGGCGCTTTTTTCAAGTTCAATTTGTTTTTTGTTGTGTCAACGTAGCAAAAATAAGCAAAAAGCCACCACATTGGTGGCTTGCTTTGATGATGGTATTGCGGGGCCCGGTGAATTCACATCACGTAACCCATATTCCTCATAAAGTAACATTTGTCTTCACCGTGATGCTCAGTGTAATCCCTAAAGTGCTCCTGATAGCGCAGGATCCAATCATTCGCTTCTTGCTTTGACCAGTAGTGGTTTAACTTCGCCAGTTCCTGCACGAAACGAACAGTTGTGACGACATTCCCCCTCTTCGGGTCCCGTGTGATGCTGTTGATAAAAGCGACTTTGACGTCTGAATATCGTGCCATATAAACCTCAGAATAACTGTACATAAATACAGTATTCATTCTGGGGTTTTTTATCAATGGCTGTTCTGTAAATACCCTAGCTTGTCACACCGGCTTTTGCGGGGTGGTGAAAAGCTGCTCAAATTCTATGTTATTGCCCGAAGATTTATCGGCATCAACCATGCTGGAGTAGTGTTTCATATCCTGATAAGTCCACGCTGAAGCAGGATTTGAACGCCAACGCCAGCGAAATTGCACCGGCGCCTGATCGCCTTTCAGCGCTGCGATTTCCTTGTCGACGTCTTCCAATATCGACCTTTCAAGTTTCAGTCGACACCGGAATTCATCGCGTTCCGTCTGCAAAGTTGCTGCCCGCTGGCGTTCTGCTTCGAGCGCGTCAAGCAAAGCGATAGCATAAGGAGCGAGGAACCATGAAGTGCCGTGCGGGCTGTTCAGCAACTCAGTGAATCGTTCCCTGGCTTGTTCAGGTGTTGGGAGCCTGTTGCCGAATTTGTTACGTAGTGCTGCAATAGCTGTTGTATCAGTCATACAGCCTCCTCAATAATTTGTACCGGTATGCCGATATACTCATCAATCCAGACGGGTTGCTTACCCTTCATAAACATGGTGTGACCTATGCGGCGCTCCAGTTCTACATAACGCCGATAAAGCTCAGGGTTTTGTTCGGCACCGTGGCGCAAGTCGTTTCGGCTCCCCATGATGCAGAACACGCATGAGAGTCGTTCATTCTGCTGATAAGCCCAGAATGGTTTTTGTCCGGCCCGTGCAATCATTTCAAAAACATCAGGCGTGGATAATGTGAATATCGGGAACCACTCCCATACGGCTCTTCCGGTTACCGATTGGCTGTCCTTTTTCCTGAATGGTTGACGCTTTGCTCGAGCGCTGGATTCAGCTGCTCGCAATCCCATGCAGTTCACAGCGATCCCGCCGCCACGCCGCTTCATGTCCTGGCGAATAAACTTCTCAATAGGCCCGCGCTTTAGATCACTTGTGCATTGGCGGTGCTGGGCGCTTGGCCATTTTCCGCGACGCTCAACCATCCCCAGAAAGGTTTTCTCTGCTTTAACAATGTTCAGTTCATGCGAAATAGTGCTATTGATATGCTCGATAACACCGGGCCACTCAACATCACCGAGACTTGCGTGGATCACGACTATTTGGTCGTGAGGTATTAGGCTGGCCATCATGGAGTACATAGCTTGGCTATCCTTTCCACCCGAATGAGAAACGTAAAACACCGCATCAGAGAGTACTAAGTCGGTAATTTCTGGCGGGAGCTGTTTGGTTGTCTCAGTCATGAGGTTGCTCCTTCACTGTAAAAATATTGAATTCCAAGGCAAATGACGATCATGAAATACCAGATAATCCCGGCAGTCGTATCAGTCAGCAACGCCGCAGCACAACATATTGCCATCCTGATCATCCCTTCCTCCCAGCGCGCAGATGTTCGAACTCAATCACCCATACCCACGGGTTAGAAAACCAATTTTCGACGCCGTAAATGGATTGCCATAAGTAAGCGAAGGCGTCGGTAGCATCAGGTTTAGGGTGATCACATCCGCATGGCTCGCTTTCACCACAATTAAGGCAACCGCCGTCAGTAATCCCTTCTGCTCTTGCATCCTGCTCGCTGATGGCATTCAGCCGCTCAACGCGAACGCCGGTGATAAGCAGGTCAACTCGTGACGCCCAGCGCGGCATGTGGATAGATGGCCGCCAGTTATAACCGCGAACGTCAGCATCACAGTCTGCAAGTTTGTCTGAGGCAAGGTATCTAACTTCTTGGTATGTGCCGGTTAGCGATGGTTTTTCTGGTTCGTAACTGCCGCAAGCTAAGGTTGCGAACGTCTCACGCACCCAGAGCTGATCGCCGGGCTGACCCAGCGGACAGTTAAGGTTGTATTTCTTGCCTTTATATTGATCTGCAAGATTGGCTATATTTGCCGCCGAATCCTTCAAAACACGCCGCGTCTGAGTTTTTCGACCGCTGAGAATGGCTTTAACCATCTCAGCATTAAATAAAATTGGACGTTCTTTCATAAATTACCGCCGTAAATCGATTTGATATTCGGAGCAGAAATCCAGAACAAACTGGCATTCCGCCGGGCTTTCGGTTTCGTTCACCACGTCGCAACCGCCAGCGTGTAAGCATGTGCAGTTCTGGCAACCCACGCGGTTATCGAAACAGGTTTTAGCCATGTGATAGCCGTTGCACCGGCCGCCGCTGAACCGGTGCGGAAACTCATAAGCAGGGCAACAGCAGGTAACCTGCCTGCCGTTCCAATACGCTTTTCCGCTGGCCATTACTCGGTACCCGCATTTCTTCTGGGTTGGGATTGCTGACCGGTAACCTGCTCCCAGGCTTTATCCATAAACTCCCGGCTGAAATCCATTTCAGGTGCCTGAACGAAGGCGATGTAAGCCTCTTCCTGACAGTTGGTGCAGTAGCCAGAACGGATGGCGCAGCCGCAATTTTCACAGTGTCTGCTCATAGGGCCTCCGGCTTAGGAGCGGCGGCAATCATGGCAGCCCAGCATAATTTTGCGCGGTGCGCGGCCTGTGCGCAGCCGCTCATCTCTTCGTATGCTTCCCATTCTTCATCTGAACTAAAGAACTGGTCTGGTTTAGATTCGAATCCATTGATGACCATGTCTTCTGTTGGCTCAATCGGCACAAGCGCATAGCCTTCAGGAATCACCGGCTCCATATGGGCTGACTGTGGGGTGGTGTAGAGTGGTATCGGTCGAACCATTACAGGCTCATGCTTAACGCACACTGAAAACTGCTTTCCTAAAGCATTCAGATTGCGCTCTGAAATGTACCCAATCGGCTTGGCCTGCATTGCTGATAAGGCCATTACCGCCAGTTCCATTGCCTGCAGGTAGTTTTCCTGCGAGATCGTTATGTCGCCGCTGGCGGCTTTGCCTTTCAGGAATTCGAGCAGTTCCTGCGCTTTCTCAAGGGTTAGCTTTTTCATGCTTTGCTCTCCGCTGCCAGGTGACGCATGATTTCGGATTCAGTCGGGAGCGGGGACGCAGCGCACTTCATGTAAAGTGACTTGCGGGAAGGTGTTCCGCGCTTGAGCAGGTGATTCACCGAGTCTTCTGACATGCAGAGCGCTCGAGCAATTTCCCTGTCTGTTTTTCCTGACAGGTGGAGCTGATAAATACCCATAGTGACGCGTTTCCCGTATGAAATTCGGTTACCGATTTTCACAACGACACCGCTCGCTTTTGCAGCCTCAGTGACCGGTACCGGTTTTACTGGAGGGGTGGCAGTTACCCGACTACGGGCCCGCGCAGCGCAATTCCAGCGGTCGATGATGGTTGCGGTGTAGTCGCAGCCGTCATCCTGCAGAGGGCGAACCTCTCGGATATAATTATTTGTTTCAGGAGTGGTTCTCATTGGTCATTCCTCGCTCTTTGATTTTGACTTCTCTAACATCTGGCGGCCGGCTGGCGTTTGCAGCAGCAGGAGTTCCATTTCTTCATCCAGCCCGACTGCTTCGTCGTCTGGCTCAAACTCACTCGACATAGCGTTTCCCTGCTGCCATCTGCATGGCCGGTGTCGGGCCTGCAGGTGTCTTTGGTGCGGCAATCTGTCGGCGGATTGGCGGTACCGAAAAACCCGCAGCCAATTTCTTCTCCCAGCGAGCCAGCTTCACACCGGCCAGACGGTCCATTTCGGGCTGTGTCAGTCGGCGCTCTACGCCCTCTCGACGCATCTCGACGCAGATGTGATACAAAATCGGATGGCGCCATGGGAACTGCTCGGACGTGCCGTAACGCCATGACTCGGATTTCCAGCGCTTGTATTCGGCGATAACGTCGTTAACCGTAAGTCCGACCAGGCCACCGCCGACTTCGGCTACAAGCGCGATGAACTCGGCAAAGTCTGGCGGCCAATGACTGCCCGCTTCGCAGCGCTCAACGCAGGCGTTGCAAACTCGAGTGATCTGGTCACTCGTCATAGCCCCGATCTGTTTTTCCCAGAGGTCCGAAGGCCGATTGCCATTCTTCGCTACCCATCGGGTGCTGTAGATTTTGATCATGAGGTCCCACAGGCGCCATGCCGGTGTGTCCACGTTCTCTGGCCCATTGTTCGCGACCAGCTCGTAATTGCCGCTCGGCAATGGATTCGCCGGTGTTGCCGATGGTGCTTGCGATGTTTTTTGCATGGTTCAATCCCCCGGTGTTTACCTGCCAGTCGTTTTCAAAGGCACGCTCTTTGCCGTAAAACCGCTGTGCCTGCATCACGAATTCGGTACCGGCCTGACCGCGTATTTCGCAGTACTGCCGATATCTCCGCGTCCCTTCGAGCATTGCCTCCGTGCTCACCCCTTCCAGCTTTCGGGCTTTCCAGCATGAGTGAGCTTTGTTTTTCGGATTCCCACCTTCGCGCTTTGGGTATTCATGCCAGAGGGTTTCAAATTCATCAGGGTAAGAACCCGCTGCGTTTTTCTTCGTTGGGTGCTGGTTTTTTTCAGCGACCGACAAAAGGGTTTTATCTTTTAGTTCTTTATCTTCTTCTTCCTCTTCCTCTGGTAACGCTTTTTGATACGTATCTGTAACGCTACTTGCGTTACATTCAGCGTTACTAGTGCGTTTCTCATCCCTACTCTTAGCAACGCGCCTATTTGTAAGTGCGCGTTTTTTCGATGTTTCCCCGTTGTGCCGTTCGTGATTTGGGAAAAATAGCCTCCCATCCATTTCTGCAAGCCAACCCACATCGATGAGTGCATTCGCAAAACCTGACACGCAAGTAACGCGATCAAGTACCGAACGTGTAACGCTCGCAGCGTTACCTTTTGCGTTACCGTCTATCGTTTGTTGGTCGGCCCAAGCCCAGACACGGATCATCTTTCCGAGAACAGCATCAGGGTCGATATTCAAAATCTCAGCCATTTGGAAAATCTCCGGTTTATCCGGCGTAATGACTTCAATCTTTATCCAACTACTTGCCATGCTTACCAGCCTTGCCTTGCGGCAACTTGCTCAAATGCCCGGTGCTGACGCTCCAGTGATAACTGTCTTTCTGCTCGCTCGGCTGCAAGCTTGCGAACCAGCATGCGCAGATATGTTTTGGTGATCGGCATGTCGTCGTACCGGAACTGGCCGTTAGAAAAGCGTAAAGTTTTCATCTGCGCCCCTTGCCCTGATTACGTTTGATATCCGGCGCGCCCTTGATCCGCTTCGTGGATTTCAGGAACGTTTTTGCGTGGGCAATGCTGCTGACTACCGTCGCATTCGCTGAATCGCAGTAGTGATCAGCGCCGCGCATTGCCAGCGTCATGGCGACACCCTTCTCGACGCCTTCACGCACGAAATGGGCGTTAATCTGCTGCTCGATTTGCTCTCTTGAAAATTTGGCCATTGGTCATTCCTCGCTGTTAATGCAATAAACCGCGCGCGCTCTGTTGCAGCGACGCGTAAGCCCTCTCCCAGGCTTCACAATCAGAATCAAAATCAGATAACGGTGCACGCAGAAGGACTGAGCTGATCAGCTTCTGATTCGCCTTCATTGCCAGCGTCGCCAGATACTCGACTGAGTTACCGGCAATCAGGCTGGCACGCAGTTCTGCAGGCAGTGCGGCAAGAATGGCCGGTAACAACAGCTCTACGTTCTGGACGGCGCGGGGACGATCGCTATCCAGCCAGCGAAAGATCTGCTGCTTGTTGTTGTGCAACGCGGCGTAATCAACAGTGCCGTCGCCGTGCTCGACGATTTGCAGAATTGGTGAATGCAGACCGAGATCGAAATACGCTTTCGTTATTTTTATCGCGACCTGGCTTTGTGAGACTTCACTCGCCCAGTTGCGTAGCGCGTCTCTGATGTGGTTGTGTTTGATTTCCATAAATCAGCTCTTATTGTTGAGACGAGTTATCTTTGTTGTACAAATCCATGTCGTAGCGGAGAACGCCGCCTGAAGCTAACTCAAGGCGGCGCGCGCGGCGCTCTGGGATTATTTCCTTCCAAGCAGATACAGAAGGTGGCTTCACGCCTGCAGCTTTGGCAACAGCAGAGGCGCTCCCGAAAAACTCAATTGCATCTTTTTTAAACATTGCTGAACCCCTTTGTTAGATTTAGTTAACAAATTATTCGTTCAAGATATTTAAGTCAAGAAAATTTAGAATTATCTAACTATGCAAACACTTGGTGACCGCATTAAATCGCGGCGTAAAGACATGAAATACACCCAACGCAGCCTTGCTCAGGTTGTGGGGGTATCGCATGTCACGATTTCGCAGTGGGAAAGCGGGGATAGCACGCCAGGTGGTAAGAATTTATTTACTCTTGCTGAAGCTTTACGTTGCACGCCAACTTGGATCTTATTTGGTGATGAGAACCAAACCCCAGAACAAGCAGAAAAACCAAACCCTCCTCTAAGTGAAGTTGAAAAAGAGCTTTTGAAGCTCTTTAATTCCCTGCCTGAGTCAGAAAAAGAACAGCATATGACCAATCTTCGTTTCAAGGTTGAAGGTCTGAATAAACTTTTTTATGAACTGCTAGAAGCTCGAAAAAATAAAAAAAATTAAACCAACCTAAAAACAATACGTTACGTTTTTCATGCTCTTTTTGTTAGATTTATTTAACTAAGCGTCTTGCCATGAGTGTTAGTTTAAGTTAACTTTACTCCATCGACGGCACAGCAGCCTCGGGGTAACAGTTCTGACGGCGGGAAAGAACGCGAGGTATGACCAATGGCGGTTTCAAAACAGAGGGGTTTGAAGATGAGTGATAAAAATTTTAATGAGCTTCCAGGCGCTATTCAGGAAGCAGCCAGTGAAACCTTAAAAAATATTCTGTCCCAAGCGGGTTGTAGTTTTCTTTTAAGAACTGACCTGAAACCGGGTTTTGCAGTTGAAGTCGAGCCAGCAACTAAACTGGCCCTTTCTGTAAAAAACGCTTTTATAACTCTCTGCCGAGATCATGACCCAACCAGCGACCTTCCCGCACACGAAAAAGAAGAAAGGACGCTAATTGATAGCAGAACTACCGGATTCCAAGTTTCTTAGCAATTTCTTCAAGAATGTGATTATGGCGGTCACTGACCACGCTAATCGCAGCGCCGCATAATGCGCATTGAATAAAATGTAAATTGTGCCGGCAATCTTTAACTTTTGTTTTGCTGTTCAGCTCGAATGATGATGAATCACATTTAGGGCATTTGGTTGTTAACGTCATTTTATATCCTTGTTTGCTATAGGGGCTTCAAGGATACCACCGAGCCTGATGTGGTGAAAAGCCAGGCACACAACATGCAAGAGCATTGATGGAGGCGCAGTTAAAGCCTGTGAAGTTCGTGCTCTTTCAGTTGTGGTGAATGCGCAGGCTGATGCGCTAACGGTAGCGCTTGATAGCGGTGTGAAATGTCGGCGAGAAAATACGACGGGATTAGGGTTGGTACAGCGGCCGCTCCCGGCAGCCAACCAAAATAACCGACACCGCAATGCCGGAAGAAAGCAGTACCGGCAACCACAACACGGGGCAGCACGGTAAAGTCTGCCAGTTCGTAATCACGCTGTTGCGTGTAACCCGAACCAAGTTGGCTGGGAGGTCAGCACACAACAGGTAAGAGCATTGCACCGGATATGCGGAATGCTCCCGAGTTGCTCCAGTACCGTTAGTTATGAGGGCGGAGAACCGATGCAACTGGCAAGCGCCGTAAGGTGGTCAAATGCAGTGCTCTTTCCGTTGTGGTGGCAAAGGGTTGAAGGGTTTGCCTCGTGAAAGAACGGTCGTAAAAACGACGCCGGAGCGTAACCGGCGAAAAGCCACCACAACAATCTAATCACACCGGAGGATATATGAGCTATCGCGGCAAGGCATTCGTATTGGCTACTATTGTCTGCGTTTTATTGTGGGCTGCCGTAATCGGACTGCCAATATCTATTTAAAACTTCCGTATCGGGGTTTTAATCATGCAAATAAAAATAATTTTAACCCGTTCTGAAATGCAAGAATCTGAACTTGATG
>NZ_JAFMOS010000408.1 GCF_019049755.1 Rahnella perminowiae | reverse complement strand
GAATAATTTACATTTGGAGAAAAGATAAAATCTAATAGAATCAAAGGAGAGTAAGCATTTAGTAAAAACTATCCTAAGGTAAATGTTAATAAATCGCGTTTCAAAAAGTTCCCTCAATTTTGAACTTTTTTCCCCTTATTCCATCTTTCACATCACTGCAACCAGAACTTCACCCAACTGTCACTTAACTTCTCCAACATGATGCCAACACCGAACTGAGGATTGCATCATGTCTCCTTTATTTCGTTTCCGAAAAATTCTCCGGCGAATGCACATTACCGCAGCGCTCTCCTTTGCCTGTTTCTCCCGTGCGAGGTATTCATTGTGATGAACTTATCTAGACATCCGACCAGTCACACGACTGTCTATCAACAAATTGCCGCTGAGCTGGAACAGGAACTGCGTAACGGTTACCGCTGTGGCGATTATTTGCCACCGGAACAACAGCTTGCCGAACGTTTTCAGGTAAATCGTCATACGCTGCGCCGTGCGGTGGATGAGCTGGTGGATCGCGGCTGGCTGCAACGCCGCCAGGGAATTGGCACGCTGGTCCTGATGCGCCCTTATGATTATCCGCTGCATTCACAGGCACGGTTCAGTCAGAACCTGTTGGATCAAGGCAGTCACCCGACCAGCGAACGACTGCTGGCGGTGCTGCGTCCGGCGACCGACCACGTTGCGGCGGCACTGTCCCGTCAGGAAGGCGATACGGTGATCCATCTGCGTACGTTACGCCGCGTTAACGGCGTGCCGGTCTGCTTAATTGACCACTATTTACCGGACCTGGACTGGTGGCCTGCGCTGCAAAATTTCCACAGCGGCTCGCTGCATGATTTTATTCGCGAGGAAATTAAGCAAAAACTCACCCGCCGTACCACCCGCATTAATGCCCGCCGCGCACTGGCTAAAGAGAGCAAATTACTTGAAATCGTACCCCAGGCACCGCTGCTGTGTGTCCGCACCCTGAATATCTGTGAAAGCAACGCGTCCGTGGCGGAATACTCCGTCAGCCTGACACGTGCCGACATGATTGAACTGACAATGGAGCACTGAATGGATCACTTGCAAACCCGCCAGCGCTGGATGTCAGTGCTGGCTCACAGCCGGCCTGATGAGCTGCTCGCACACTGGCAACCGCTGAATTTATCGCCGCAATTTGAGCGACTCCGTGCAGCTGAAACCGGCCTGACTCAGCTTCAGGGCCGGATGGGGGGTACCGGTAAACGTTTCGTGATGGGCGACATGACCATTACCCGCGCGGTTATCCGCACCGATAACGGCATCTATGGCTACAGCTATGTTGCCGGTCGCAATAAAGCCCACGCCGAACTGTGCGCCATCATTGATGCATTACTGCAAATACAGGGCATGGACGAACTGCTGCATAAACGCGTGATAGCACCGCTGGCCGCACTGCAACAGGAACGCCGCCAGCAACGTGCCCGCGAAGTGGCTTCCAGCCGCGTCGATTTCTTTACTCTGGTTCGTGGAGAATAACTCATGTCACTTGTTGCCAGTTTTCAGCATCCGGTCGCCGATGCGCAGTACAGTTTTCGCCGTATTCTCAAAGGATTAAGCGAGCCAGGCATCAGCGTACAACTGCCTGCCATGCCCGGTTTCGGCGCACTGGGATCCGCCAGTGCCTGTGTGCTGCTGACGCTTATCGATCAGGACACACCGCTATGGCTGAGTGCATCGCTTAACGATGAAATCCTGCGTAAAAACCTGCGTTTTCATACCGGCGCCGTACTGACCAATGACCCATCCGCTGTCAGTTTTGCGCTGGCTGATCCTGCGCTGGACAGCGCAACCCTGCTGGCTTTCCCGTGCGGCGATGAAATGTCGCCGGAGCTGGCGACCAGCGTGATTGTTCAGCTCGAAAGCCTGACCGGTGGCACGCCGCTGCGCCTGCGCGGGCCGGGGATTGAAAACAGCCGGACTATTTCTCCACAGTTGCCTGATTGCGTGCGCGATTATCTGCTGAACCGTCCTCACCGTTTCCCGCTGGGTCTGGACTTTATGTTCACCTGCGGCGAAGAACTGATTGCCATACCGCGCACCACGCGCGTGGAGGTCTGCTGATGTATGTAGCCGTTAAAGGGGGTGAGAAGGCGATTGCCGCCGCCCATCAGTTGCTGGCGCACGAGCGCCGTGGCAACACGAATGTGAATGAAATCGGCTGTGATCAGATCGAACAACAATTAGGTCTGGCAGTCGATCGCGT
Source organism: Rahnella perminowiae (assembly GCF_019049755.1). GTDB lineage: Bacteria > Pseudomonadota > Gammaproteobacteria > Enterobacterales > Enterobacteriaceae > Rahnella > Rahnella perminowiae. The sequence continues at coordinate 5,787 of NZ_JAFMOS010000408.1, read as the reverse complement.
CATGAGCGAGGGCGGGATTTATGACCGCGAACTGGCAGCACTGGCCATTAAACAGTCCGGCGGGGATCTGGTTGAAGCCATTTTCCTGCTACGCGCTTACCGCACGACATTACCCCGTCTGGCCACCAGCGAGCCGCTGAATACCCAATCGATGCGTATTGAACGGCGTATTTCCGCCATCTATAAAGACTTACCCGGCGGTCAGGTGCTCGGTCCCACTTACGATTACACCCACCGTCTGCTCGACTTTGCGCTGCTGGCCGAAGGCGAAGCGCCGTTCACGCCAGTGGCAGATGAACCGCAGCCGGCAAACTGCGGCCATGTGTTTGATTTACTCACGCAACAACAGCTGGCGATTCAGGAAGAAGATGACGGCAGCGAACCGGAAGATATCACCCGCACGCCGCCTGTCTATCCGGCATCCCGCGCCGCGCGCCTGCAGCAACTTGTCCGCGGCGATGAAGGATTTTTGCTGTCACTGAGCTATTCCACGCAGCGCGGTTACGGGCGAACGCATCCTTTCGCCGGTGAAATCCGCACCGGCTGGCTGACGGTCGAAATCGTGCCGGAAGAGCTGGGCTTTGCGATTGATATCGGCGAAATCCTGCTGACCGAATGCGAGATGGTGAACGGTTTTGTCGCACCGGAAGACAAGCCCCCGCACTTTACCCGCGGTTACGGACTGGTGTTTGGTCGCGCTGAACGCAAGGCGATGTCGATGTCGCTGGTCGATCGCGCACTGCAAACCCGTGAATACAACGAACAGATCAGCAGTCCGGCGCAGGATGAAGAATTTGTGTTATCCCATGCCGATAACGTCGAAGCCGCCGGTTTTGTCTCGCACCTCAAGCTGCCGCATTACGTCGATTTCCAGGCCGAACTGGAGTTGTTAAAACGACTGCGCGCCGCAAAACAACAGGACTCCGCCCATGAACAATAATGCCGCCCAAACGATCACCGGCTACAACCACGGTTATCTCGACGAGCAGACCAAACGTATGATCCGCCGTGGCATCCTGAAAGCGGTGGCGATCCCCGGTTATCAGGTGCCGTTCGCCGGTCGCGAAATGCCGATGCCTTACGGATGGGGCACCGGCGGGATCCAGCTGACTGCCAGCGTGATTGGCGAAAACGACGTGCTGAAGGTTATCGATCAGGGCGCTGACGACACCACCAATGCCGTGTCGATCCGTAAATTCTTCCAGCGCGTCGCAGGGGTGAAAACCACCGTAAAAACCGTGGAAGCCAGCCTGATCCAGACCCGGCACCGCATTCCGGAAACACCGTTGCAGGAAGATCAGATCCTGATCTTTCAGGTGCCGATCCCGGAGCCGCTGCGTTTTATCGAACCCCGTGAAACCGAAACCCGCAAAATGCACGCGCTGGAAGAATATGGCGTGATGCAGGTGAAGCTGTATGAAGACATCGCACGCTTCGGCCATATCGCCACCACCTACGCCTATCCGGTGAAAGTGAATGATCGTTACGTGATGGATCCGTCGCCGATCCCGAAATTTGATAACCCGAAAATGAACATGATGCCTGCATTGCAGCTGTTCGGCGCCGGGCGTGAAAAACGCATTTACGCCCTGCCACCGTTCACCAAAGTAGAAAGTCTGGACTTTGACGATCATCCGTTTACCGCTCAGCGATGGGATGAGCCCTGCGCCCTCTGCGGCTCGCACCACAGTTATCTCGATGAAGTGGTGCTCGACGATCAGGGCAACCGCATGTTCGTGTGCTCCGACACCGATTTTTGCGCTCAGCAGGTTGAACAACAGGCTTCAAACGAGGGTAACCACTGATGAACACTCCCTTAAATCTTACCGCCGGGCCGCTGTTGTCGGTGAATAATCTGACTCATCTTTATGCGCCGGGCAAAGGCTTTTGCGATGTGTCGTTCAATCTGTATCCCGGCGAAGTGCTGGGCATTGTCGGCGAATCCGGTTCCGGCAAAACCACACTGTTGCAGTCGATTTCTGCCCGTCTTGCACCGCAGCAAGGCAACGTGATTTACAACAACGGGCAGGTTCCTGCGCAATCGTTGTATGACATGCCCGAAAGTGACCGCCGCCGTCTGCTACGCACCGACTGGGGCGTGGTGCATCAACATCCGATGGACGGCCTGCGTCGCCAGGTTTCAGCCGGGGGAAATATCGGCGAGCGTCTGATGGCTGTCGGTGAGCGCCATTACGGCAATATCCGCAAGAAGGCCGGTCAGTGGCTGGAAGATGTCGAAATCCCGGTTTCACGTATTGATGACCTGCCGACCACGTTTTCCGGCGGAATGCAGCAACGTCTGCAAATCGCCCGCAATCTGGTGACGCATCCCCGTCTGGTGTTTATGGATGAACCAACCGGTGGCCTGGATGTGTCCGTTCAGGCACGTCTGCTGGATTTACTGCGCACGCTGGTGGTGGAAATGCAGCTGGCAGTAGTGATTGTCACCCACGATCTTGGCGTTGCCCGCCTGCTTGCGCACCGTTTGCTGGTGATGAAACAAGGTCAGGTGGTGGAAAGTGGTTTAACCGACCGCGTGCTCGACGATCCGCATCATCCCTATACACAGCTGCTTGTTTCTTCCGTGCTGTCCTGAATCTACTTCCAGAGAAAGAGTGACCAAAATGACGACGAAGCTCAGGGTCGAAAATCTCAGTAAAACTTTCGTGCTGCATAACCAGAACAGTGCCCGATTACCGGTGTTCAGTCATGCCAGTCTGACGGTCAATGCCGGGGAATGTGTGGTGCTGCATGGCCAGTCCGGTAGCGGAAAATCCACCCTTTTGCGCTCCTTATACGGCAACTATTTGCCGGACAGCGGCACCATCTGGGTGGAGCATCAGGGTCAGCAAATCGACATCGTCAGCGCCGAAGCGCGCGAGATTCTGGCGGTTCGCCGTCATATCGTCGGCTGGGTCAGCCAGTTTTTGCGGGTTATTCCGCGTATCAGCGCGCTGAATCTGGTGATGCAGCCGCTGCTCGAACTGGGTGTAGATAAAGCGCAGAGTGAATCACGCGCCAGCGCATTGCTGCACCATCTGAACGTGCCGGAACGCCTGTGGCATCTTGCGCCTTCAACGTTTTCCGGTGGCGAACAACAGCGCGTGAATATCGCCCGTGGTTTTGTGGTCGATTATCCGGTGCTGTTGCTCGATGAACCTACCGCCTCACTGGATGCGGTTAACCGCGCCGCCGTGGTTACGCTGATTGAGCAGGCCAAAGCACGCGGTGCGGCGGTCGTCGGGATTTTCCATGACGAGGATGTGCGCCAACGTGTTGCCGACCGTTTGTATGAAATGAGCCCCGAAACCGCGCCGGAGATGTCCGTATGATCATCAATAACGTCAGACTGGTACTCGACGATCAGGTTGTTGAAGGATCGCTTGAGATGAAAAACGGCGTGATCAGCGCCTTCGCAGACAGCTGCAGTCAGTTGCCGCAGGCGCTGGATGCACAGGGCGGCTGGTTGCTGCCGGGTTTAATCGAGCTGCACACCGACAATCTGGATAAATTTTTCACGCCGCGCCCGAAAGTTGACTGGCCGGCGCATTCGGCTATGAGCAGTCATGATGCCCTGATGGTCGCCAGCGGCATCACCACGGTGCTGGACGCCGTCGCTGTCGGTGATGTGCGCGACGGCGGGCATCGTCTGGATAATCTGCAAAAGATGATCGACGCTATCATCAACAGCCAGAATGCCGGATTAAACCGCGCCGAACACCGGTTGCATCTGCGCTGCGAACTGCCGCATGAAACCACCTTGCCGTTGTTCGAAAAGCTGATGGATACGTCAATACTGTCACTGGTTTCGCTGATGGACCATTCACCGGGCCAGCGCCAGTTCGCCACGCCGCAGAAATACCGTGAGTATTATCAGGGCAAGTACCACCTTAACGACCAGCAGATGGACGACTATCAGGAAGAGCAAATCGCCCTCTCGCGCCGCTGGGCACAGCCAAACCGTGAAGCCATTGCCGCGCACTGCCGGGCACGCAATATTTCACTGGCCAGCCACGACGACGCGACGGCCGCGCATGTTGAAGAATCGCTGGCACTCGGCAGCGTGATTGCCGAATTCCCGACCACTGAAGAGGCCGCACGCGCCTCGCACGCCAACGGTTTGCAGGTGCTGATGGGTGCGCCAAATATTGTGCGCGGCGGGTCCCATTCCGGCAATGTCCCGGCGCATCATCTGGCCTCGCTCGGTCTGCTGGATATTCTCTCTTCTGATTACTATCCCGCCAGCCTGCTCGATGCTGTTTTTCGCATTGCCGGTGATGAAAATAACGCTTTCAACCTGCCGCAGGCGGTGAAACTGGTAACACGTAATCCGGCCAATGCCCTGGGCCTGAAAGATCGCGGTGAAATAGCCGAAGGCAAGCGCGCGGATCTGGTGCTGGCACGCGCGCATGGCGATCATCATTACGTGCAAAACGTCTGGCGTCAGGGCATTCAGGTGTTCTGAGGGGATGAGAGTCTAAGGAGATGAAATGAGTCGTTTACTCTATCTGATGGGCGCTTCTGGCTCGGGAAAAGACAGTTTGCTGGATGCCCTGCGTCAACATTTACCGGACAATGTCACGGTGGCGCATCGTTATATTACGCGCCCCGCAGACGCCGGTTCGGAAAATCATATTGCATTGAGCGAAGCTGAATTTATACAACGCCGTCAGCAGGGATTGTTCGCGCTGGAATGGGTCGCACACCAGTGCCGGTATGGCGTGGGCATTGAGATCGACCATTGGATGCAGTTGGGCTGTCATGTAGTGATGAACGGCTCGCGTGCTCATCTGGAACAAGCCCGTCAGCGTTACGGCCAGCGCCTGCTCCCGGTGTGTTTGCAGGTATCGGATCCTGTGCTGGCCTCACGACTTTCGCAGCGCGGACGTGAGGATGTGGCGCAAATTGCCCGCCGTCTGCAACGTGCCAGAGAATATGCCAGCACGCTGCCCGCAGAGTGCCATCTGCTGAACAACGACGGTGCATTGCAGGACACCTTACAGCATCTGCTGGCGATCCTTTCTCTGCCGGTCAGTACGCCTGTTTATCCCGTAACGTCACAATGAAGGATCCTATGACAGACATCATTTCTCCCTTTTCGCTGGCTGATGAACAGGATTATGCCCGACCTAAAATTGGTCAGCAGGTCGAGCTGAACGGATCGCAGCTCGGACAATATGTACATATTGCCGATAATGCGATTATTGAAGAAACGCAGATCGGCGATTACTCCTATACCGCCGGAAATAATCAGATCTTCTACGCAACGATCGGCAAATTTGTATCGATCGCCACCTATGTACGGATCAATCCTGGTAACCATCCGACTTATCAGCGCGTGGCTCAGCACCATTTTACCTACCGCAGTTCAGCATACGGGCTGGGTGAGGACGATCAGGCATTTTTCGACTGGCGACGTGAACATCACGTCACCGTGGGTAATGATGTATGGATTGGTCATAACGCGGTGCTGATGCCCGGCGTGAAAGTCGGTAATGGCGCGGTCATTGGTACGTCAGCCGTCGTGACCAAAGACGTCGAGCCATACTCCATCGTCGCAGGCGTGGCGGCTAAAAAGATCGGCATGCGGTTTGACGACAGTATGATCGGACGGATCGAGAAAAGTCAGTGGTGGAACTGGGATCATGAAACACTGAAAGAAAGGATGCCGGACTTCAGAGATCTGGCTGTGTTTGCGGAAAAATATCTGTAGAGAAGGTGGGGAGCGGGCTCAGGGTTTGACAGGCAGAAAATTCGCATTTTTTGCCTGTCAGCTTATCACAGGGA
>NZ_JAFMOS010000409.1 GCF_019049755.1 Rahnella perminowiae | reverse complement strand
CTGCTTTGCAATTAGTAAAATATGGCCCCAGGGAAAGCCATGCCTACGCTGCTTTAGGTTCAGGGTTATATGTCGCAAGAGATGATGATTTTTTAGTGGGTTATTTTTCACGAGCCGCCGAGTCACGTGATATGTTCAATCCCGCGCATCATGGAAAAAAAGCTGTCGGTATTAATCCTTTCAAAGGCCCCACTATTTTGAAAGTATTTTCGCGTGTACCTTTATTCCAGCTGAAGGAATGCCGCTGGGATATTATGGAGTACAGTCAGTGTAAGTTCCATTGCCGCGATAATTTAAATGACTTACAAGGCATGGCTAATAATCTGCAAATGGTTATTCCCCCGCAATATTTCCGATTCCTGCGTATAGTTCAGCATGTAAAAACAACGGCCAGAAGTGAACGTCCGGTTTCCTGGCCGGTTAATGAGTCTCCGTTAAGCAATAGCCGGGATAAGGCGTTGCCCCTTAAGAGACGTCACTCTTTTTAACACGCGTTAAACGGCGCACCAGATCCATTTCGGCGCGCCGGAACGGAATACCGTATTCGTCGAGTACGTCGTGAAACCATAAATGAGCGTAATCGTGATTGCCCTTGCGTACCGAAGGCCAGGGCAGTGTCGTCTGGGTTTTGCCGCGCACTAATCCCCATTGATAACACCCGGCATTCAACGCGCTGAACAGGGGAAGTTGCTCCTCGAATACGCTGCCGACATGGCGCGCCAGCCACTCGGTACATAATATCGGGCGGCCAAATTTCTGCCAGAAACGCAATGCCTGTAAAAGTTTTGGTGTTGCGACATACGCATGAAAACTGATGACATCAGAAAGCCCGGCCGCCGCAACGTCAACCGGATGCGTGAAAAACTCGCTTTCGGGCTGATCCAAATCCTGTGAGACATGCCATGCACCCACGGTCAGCGGCTGAACCGGATCCTCCCCGCGCGCCCAGACAAACACCTTTTGCATCAGTTCGAGAGCAAATACTTCCAGTTTTTCGTCATACAACACTTCTTCCAGTCCGGTAGCGAACGTGCCACGGTTTCCCGGCTCGTTGTACAAATCCCAAATGGCAACGCGGTCATCGGTGCGGAAATGACGGATGATGTCACGCACATAGCGTTCCACTTCCGGCCACATCTCGCGGTTGCAGACCACATCACGCCCCGGACTGGCGGCCGCCTGACTGTTGTGTTTACCCGGTTCCGGCGCCTTTTGCGGCCCAAGAAACGGCTCGTCACCGGAAAATCCGCAATCGTCCAACAGCGTGAGCATGACCCTGATTTCATGACGACTGGCAATACTGAGAAACTGATCGATGCGCGACAGCAAACCGTCGCGATCGGCCTGCCAGACGATGAACGGCAGGTTGATGCGCAACTGGTTATAACCCGCCTCCTGCGCCCAGCCGAGTTCCTGATCAATGGTCAGTGCATCAAAGGTTTCACGCTGCCACAGTTCCGTCCAGTTCACCGCCGTGCGCGGCAGATAATTAAATCCGCAAATCCAGCCCTGTTGTTCACTCCACACTGCCGCCTCTTCCCTGCTCCATTGCGCTTTCATTTATCGCTCCTGATATAAAATGCATTAACGTCTATAAAGAGCCATTTTTTATTCCCTCTTAACCACGACGGCAAATTGCATGTCCAGGTTATTCAATTGAGATCACATTCTTTTTACGTAATTTGCAGAGCCGGCAGGCAAATTTAAGCGTTCTGAAAGCGTGTAAAAGGCAAAATACGACGACGTGATGCCCCGCAGGGAGAGGCGGGAATACCCGGTTTTGGGTATTCCCGTGACGGGTCAGTCCAGGTCTGCGCCGTTACTGGCAATCACTTTCTTATACCACCAGAATGATTTCTTTCTCTTTCTTTCCAGCGTGCCATTCCCGGCATCGTCGCGGTCGACATAAACGAAGCCGTAGCGCTTGCTCATTTCACCGGTCGAGGCGGACACCAGATCGATACAGCCCCATGACGTATAACCGATCAACGGAACGCCGTCGGTGATCGCCTCCCCCATGGCGCGGATATGTTCACGCAGGTAGCTGATGCGGTAATCGTCATTGATTTCACCCTGCGCGTTGATTTCATCTTTCGCGCCGAGGCCATTTTCGACCAGGAATAATGGCTTCTGGTAACGGTCGTACATCATATTCATGGTGATGCGCAGACCAAGCGGATCAATGCCCCAGCCCCATTCGCTGGCTTCGATGTACGGGTTTTTGAGTGATTTAACAATATTCGCCGCGCTGCTGTTGTTGTCGTTCATATCTGCCGACGCACAGCGTGAGGCGTAGTAGCTAAAGGATACGAAATCGACGGTGTTTTTCAGGATGTCATCGTCGCCCGGCTCGGTCACCACGTTCACGCCCTTCTCTGCAAACACGCGCCGGGTATAAGACGGATATTCGCCCCGTGCCTGAACATCAATGAAAAACAGGTTCTCCCGGTCCTTTTGCAGGGCCGCCCACACGTCAGCCGGTTTGCAGGTTTGCGGATAGAAGTTCCCCCCCGCCAGCATACAGCCGACCTGATTATCAGGATTCACTTCATGGGCAATTTTTGTCGCTAAAGCACTGGCCACCAGCTCATGGTGCGCCGCCTGATATTTCACCTGTTCCTGATTTTCACCCTCTTCAAAGACCAAACCGGCACCGGAGAACGGGCTGTGCAGCAGGATATTGATCTCGTTAAAGGTCAGCCAGTATTTCACCAGCCCGTCGAACGCTTCAAAGCAAGTTCGGGCATAGCGGGCGAAAAATTCCACCATTTTACGGTTGCGCCACGAGCCGTATTCGATCACCAGATGCATCGGCACATCAAAATGGCATAACGTTACCAGCGGCTCAATGCCATGCTTTTTGCACTCCGCAAACACATCCCGGTAAAACGCGATACCTTCTGCATTCGGGGTCAGCTCATCACCTTTCGGATAAAGACGGCTCCAGGCAATCGAAGTGCGAAATACGGTAAAACCCATTTCTGCCATCAGCGCGATGTCTTCTTTGTATCGATGGTAGAAGTCAATCGCCTGATGCGCCGGATAAAATTCACCGGCCCTGAGGGAGAAACGTTTTTCCTGACCGGTTTTGACTGCCAGACGCTGCGCGCCATGCGGGATCATATCTACCGTCGTCAGTCCCTTACCCCCTTCAAAACTGCCACCCTCGGCCTGGTTTGCGGCAATTGCGCCGCCCCATAAAAAGCCCTCAGGAAATGCTGATGCTGCCATGTGAAATCCTCTTCTTTAATGTGATTTTGCCGCGCCTGATGAAACTGCAAAGGCAACGGAAGCCGGGGTATCTGCCGGTTTTATGTCTTTCGGCGTCACGGTTTCGACAGGAATGTCTTCAAATCCGAGCAGCAGCGTGGTGAAGAAGGAGATCACCACGGCGAGGATCATCACGCCCGCCACCCAGACAATACTCATCGGATTCGACGGGTCGAAGAACTGCACACTGGTAAACAGCCCCGGCGATGCCATCGAATGGCTGGCGAGTCCGCCTAATCCCGCCACACCCCCGCAGATAAATCCGCTGATTAAGCAGGCGATCAGCGGACGTTTGAGGCGCAGTGCCACACCATACAATGCAGGTTCGGAAATCCCGGCGACAATGGCTGAAGCCGCCGCGGCCAGCGCCGTCTGACGCAGTTCCGGATTTTTGGTACGCCATGCGACCGCCAGTGAAGAACCCCCCAGGGACAGGTTTGCGCCGATTTCGGATGGCATGACCATGCCTTCTTTACCGGTTTCAGCGATGGTCTGAATAATGGTTGGCGTAAACACACGGTGCATGCCGGTCATCACCAGCAGCGGCCAGGCCGCCCCCATAATAGCGACTGACAGCCAGCCCAGATAACTGTGTACGGTATACACCGCCGCAGAAATCCCGGTGCCAATCCAGATGCCCAGCGGGCCGATCAGCATGATGGCAACGGGGGCTGCGATCAGCATAATCAGCATAGGTTTCAGGAAGTTTTTAGTGACGACCGGCGTGATACGGTCCACCCATTTTTCAATGTAAGACAGCAGCCAGGTCATGCACAGCGCCGGAATAACGGTGTAGGTGTATTTCACCGCCGTGACTGAAATGCCGATAAATTCGACTTTCTGCCCCTGCGCCGCTTTCGCCATTAAATCGATAAATGCAGGATGGACAAGGACACCGGCAATCGCAATCGCCAGCGACATATTGGTTTTAAACTTCACCGCCGCTGATGCCGCCACCATAACCGGCAGGAAGAAGAATGCGCCGTCGCCAATGGTGTTGAGGATGACGAGCGTTGAAGCGCCCTTACCTAACACACCGGTCATATCCAGGATCATCGCCAGCAGTTTCACCATGGAGCCACCGATAATGGCCGGGATCAGGGGCGACATAGTGCCGATCAGCGCATCCAGGATGCCGGAGCCGATGCGTTTGAGGGTGATTTTGTTTTTTACCGGCGCGTCATTGTTACCGGCAGAAAACCCTTCCGGCAGCAATTTCAGCACTTCAGCGTACGCCTGAGAAACGTTGTTACCGATGATCACCTGACACTGTTTTTCGTTGCGCACCACGCCCATCACGCCGCTAATGGCTTTCAGTGTCGCGGCATCAACGGCCGATTCGTCATTCAGTACGAAACGTAGCCGCGTCATGCAGTGCGTCACTGCCGCCACGTTCTGTGGGCCGCCGATGGCATCAACAATCGACTGTGATATTGCTGCAAAATTTTTAGACATGAGTAACAACTCTCTCGGATTCATAGGGTTATGAATGTTTTTCAGAAGCACTGACTTCTGTGAAACCGCTTTTTATGAAACATGGTGGTTTTGGTGAAACAATAGGTAACCGGTTTCACACGAGAATGTGCAGTTCCTTGCGAGACTTCAATAAAAAATTGCAACGTCGTTTTATTTTTGTGATGGTGATCTCTCACTATCGTTCTGTTATGCCAAAAACATCGCAAAACCGCTGAAATGTGTAGAATGGCGGCTCATTTTTATCTTTCAGGAAACCCTGATGTCGACAATGCAGGAAGTGGCAACCAAAGCGGGCGTTTCCAAAGCCACCGTTTCCCGTGTGCTTTCCGGTAAAGGTTATGTAAGCCAGGAAACCAAAGATCAGGTCTTTAAAGCCATCGAGGAAGCGGGATACCGGCCGAATTTACTGGCGCGCAACCTGGCGACCAGCAAATCGATGTGCATCGGTCTGGTGGTGACCAACACGCTGTATAACGGCAACTATTTCAGTGAGATAATTTCTCAGGCGGCCAAAAAACTCGACGCCAACGGACGTCAGCTGATCCTGGTTGATGGCAAACACAGCGCCGAAGAAGAACGCGAAGCCATTCAGTTTCTGCATGATTTACGCTGTGACGGCATCATTATTTATCCGCGTTTTTTATCCGTGGATGAAATGGATGAACTGATCGACAAATATAATAAGCCGGTGATGGTCGTTAACCGTAAACTGCGCAAACATCAGAGCCATTGTATTTATTGCGACCACAAAGGATCCGGTTTTAAGGCCACGCAGGCGCTGATTGAACGTGGCCACCATCATATTGCGTTTATCACCGGCTCCCTGGATTCCCCGACAGCCATTGAACGTCTTTCCGGTTATAAAGAAGCGCTCGCAGCAGCCGGACTGCCGGTCAAGGAATCGCTGATTGTGCAGGGGAAATGGTCTGCGGCCAGCGGCGCTGCCGCCGTCGAAACCCTGCTGACGAGCGGCGAACCGTTCAGCGCTATTCTGGCCAGTAATGATGAAATGGCGATTGGCGCGATGAAAAAACTCAACGAAGCCGGTATTTCGGTACCTTCACAGGTTTCGGTGATCGGGTTTGATAATATTCCCACCGCACCGTTTCTTATTCCCGCATTGTCGAGCGTGAAAGACCCGGTCAGCGATATGGTCAGTGAAGTCATTAATCAGATTATTTCTATGCTCGACGGCGGCTATTTATCTGAACAGAATAAATTCGTGTCAGAGCTTATTCTGCGGGAGTCGGTGATTGACGGGCCTTATCTAAACCGAGCTGACGTGGTAGACTCAAACTGTTAATTCGTTGTTTTTATGGGTGTTATTATTGAAATTATTTATAGGGAATAGTTAGCCAAACAAGTGTTTAGAAGGAGTTAAACGATGAGTGAAATGATTCACAAAAATATTCGCACGCCAAAAATTTTATCAGAAGGTGATATTGGACGCCCTGTCAGTGCAGGCGCAATGACAATTCAAAACTGTGCCGTTATGCGCCCGCTTCCCTGTATTGTCATTCTCGTCCACGGCGTGAATGATGTCGGTGAGGCTTACCAGGATCAGGATACCGGCATTTGTGCCGGACTGAATACCCGCCTCGGGCGTCAGGATCTTCATCCCCATGAATGGAAAACGCACGAATTCATGATTTCCGACGCCGGTGACAATGTCGCGAAACTCACCTGTAGTGTGCAGGATCACACCTGTATCGGGGTCGCTAACCGTTCACCGGTTATTCCGTTTTACTGGGGTTATAAACCGGTCGACCATGACACCTGGGAGCAGGATCAGAAGCAGTACCGAAAAGACTTACCTGAAAAACACCATAACGCTGACCTGCCTTACGATACCTACCGCGAAAATGATGCTGTCAAAATACGACAACATGACAATCAAAATATCGACAATCTCAATAACTGGCTTGACCCGACATCCGCCAAAGGCGGCGGCACTTTTGCCAATGCCACCACCTGCATTCCGGATATGTTTGGTCCCGGTGCATCCGGCCGTATTTTAGAAGCCGTCGGGCTGTTCAAATCCCGCAGTGATCTCGAAAATCACGGCGACTGGAGTCATCCTATTTACCAAAACCCGCACCGGATTTATCAGGCTTATGCCGCACGCCGACTGGCGGATCTGATTTTAGATATTCGTCGCAATGAGCTTACACGCGATGACACTATTAATATTGTTGCCCACAGTCAGGGCACGATAATTACCATGCTGGCCAACATGTGGGTGCAGGCTGAAGGCGCGGCACCCGCCGACTGCGTAATACTCAATCATTCGCCGTATGCGCTGGAGAACCGCTGGCTGGAAAACGCCATGCCCGGAAATCAGCAAACCCGTCAGGGACGACAAAAAACGCTGCGCAATTTTTGCCAGCTTATGTCTCAAAACGCTCTCTACGCACCGGGTGCAACCTCTCATGACAGTGCCTATCTTCAGCAATTGCACGACACCGGCTGTATTTCATTAAATAAATCACCGTGGGACGACCCGCTATATAACCGTAATAATTTCGGCAAGGTGTATAACTATTTTTGTCCTAACGATCAGGTGGTCTCCATGTCGCCCATTCAGGGGTTCGGCTGGCGGGGGATCCCCGATAAAATCAAAGCACAGTCAGGTGACAACCTCTATCAGCGTGTTTTCTGTAAAGACGTCGTTGTCGGCGATAAGACAGCGTTTCATTTTGAGATGCCTGCACGTCAACCTGATGACTCAGCCGATACCGGCTATTCATTTACCGACGTCACCGTCAATGCCCCGGTTTTACCCGATCCTTTTGTCTTTAAGCTGATGGCACAGGGAAAAGGTTATAAGGCGGCGCTGAGCGGTAACGATCCTAAAATGGCTAAAGCCGCGATGAAAGCCGAACGTTTTCCTGCCGAATGTATTGATGTCCCCGCCTCCGCACAATTTCAATATCTGGATAATGGTGTGGCGCTGAACGAAGCCCAGCTGGAAGAGCTGAGAAGCCAATATCCCTGGGATATTGTCAGCGGCATTTATCATGAACTTAATGGCTATTTCCGCCAGCTGGTAGTGCTGCGCCGGATGACAGATAAAGAACTGAACCGGGCAATAAAAATGGATACCACGTTCAGCCAGCACTCCTCTATTGTGACCAACATTGAAGTGGCGCAGAAATCTACCGCGTTTGATCTGGCCATCGGACAATGTCAGGCATTTGAATATCAGGATTTCTGGGAAGGATTGTTATTAAAAGCTGACTGGCGTCGTGAAATGAATCCGGATCCAAGTGTTAAAAAGTACTATCTGGATGGCGTACTACCGAAAGCAGTAAAG
>NZ_JAFMOS010000410.1 GCF_019049755.1 Rahnella perminowiae | reverse complement strand
ATATTAATGTGAATCGGGTGTTTTTATTTTGTATTGATACGGGCATAATGCAGATAAATAAATCCCCCCACCTGCTTTAATTTAATTTATGGAGCCGTGCCGTGCTTAAAAAAGAAATGATTGATCAGCTTAATGAACAGCTGAACCTCGAGTTTTATTCTGCCAATTTATATTTGCAGATGAGTGCATGGTGCAGCGACAAAGGTTACGAAGGTGCCGCTGCTTTCCTGAAACAGCATTCAATGGAAGAAATGGACCATATGCATCGCCTGTTCAAATACGTCAGCGATACCGGTGCTCTGCCTTTGCTGGGGGCGATTGCCGCTCCGCCGGTTGCCTTTGAATCCCTGACCGATCTGTTCAAGCAAACTTACGAACATGAGCAACTGATCACGCAGAAAATCAATGAACTGGCTGATCTGTCCATGACGCTGAAAGATTATTCTTCCTTCAACTTCCTGCAATGGTACGTTGCTGAGCAGCATGAAGAAGAGACGCTGTTCAAATCTGTCCTTGATAAACTGGCACTGGTCAGCAATACCGGTAACGGTTTGTTCTTCGTTGATAAAGATCTCAAAAATATGGTGGCACAAACCCCGGCAGGCTAATTTCCGATCAGGGGTGTCCACAAAAACGCAGAGTGCTTCCGCCTCTGCGTTTTTTTATGTCTTTTTGGCAAACGTTTTACGGCAGTTTGCGCTAAAGTGACGGCGTTATAAATTCATCGTTAAGCAAGCCAAGGAATCATCGTGTTCAAAAAAACCACTTCTCTTTGCCGTGTCCTGACAGTCTCAGCCGTTATGCTGAGCGGATTTATCTCACAGCAAGCTTCTGCTCATGCTCATCTGAAAACGGAAACCCCTGCGGCAGATTCGGTTTTAACCGTCAGCCCGACTGAACTGTCTCTCGGATTCAGTGAAGGCATCGAGCCTGATTTCAGCAAGATCACCCTGACGGATGCCAGCCAGAAAGCGGTTAAAACCGGTAAAATGGCGCTGGCAGCGAATGATAATACTCAGGCCGTTCTGCCACTCTCCGATGCGTTGCATGCGGGAAAATATATTGTTTCGTGGAACGTTGTCTCCGTCGATGGTCATAAAACGCACGGTCAGTACAGCTTCACTGTTAAATAAGCGATGAGTCTGACTGTACTTTTCGTTCTGTGTCGGTTTGCGCATTTTGCTTCGCTGATGCAAATCTTTGGGTTGAGTGTTTTTTGTTCGCTGCTGACACCTGCCGGTTTCTCAGCGGTGTTGCTGCGCAAAAACCAGACCCTGATGATCTGCTCTGCTTTTGTCGCGGCTGTGACTTCGGTCGGTATGCTGGCGATTCAGGCTGCGCTGATGGGCAACGGATGGGGCGATGCGCTGAACCTGAATGTCTGGTTGCTGGTGTTAACAACGGCATTTGGTGAAGTCTGGCGCTGGCATTTATTACTGACGGCCGCGCTGTTGCTGGTGCTTCTGATGGACTGGCTGCCTGTGCGGAATATGCTGATTTTCCTATGCTCATTCGGTTTACTGATGAGCCAGGCATTGGTCGGCCATGCCGCGATGCATGAAGGTATACTTGGGGTTATCCAGCGAAGCAATCATGTGGTGCATCTGCTCAGCGCGGCTTACTGGTTCGGGTGTCTACTGCCGTTACTGACTTGCATGTGGTATACCCGACAGCCTGCGGCAAGGCCGTATGCGCTTGCCACACTTATCCGTTTTTCGCTCTGGGGACAGGCTGCCGTCGCGCTGGTTATCCTTACCGGCATCATCAATACGACCATTATTTTACAGCGCTGGCCGACTGATATGACATCACTTTACCAGCGCCTTCTGGTGGTCAAAGTGTTGATGGTCGGGATGATGGTGGCCGTGGCTGTGTTTAACCGTTACCGGCTGGTGCCATTAATGAGTAAAGATCCCGACAGGGCACAACATTATTTTGTCATGATGACCTGGCTCGAATGGGGGTTGGCGCTGGGTGTTTTACTGCTGGTGAGTGTGTTTGCCACACTGGCACCGCGCTGAACGGGTTATCTGACAGGTATCAGGAATTAAATATCATCGAGGAAAAATCATGAGGAAAACACTGCTAGCCTGCGTGCTGCTGACCTTATCTGCCAGCAGTTTCGCGGCACCCCAGTTGGAAACGATCAGCCGTCTGCAATACGGTAAAACCTGGGCTTTTACCCGTGAAGAAGTGATGCTGCAATGCCGCCCCGGTAATGCGCTGTATGTGATTAACGACAGTACGCTGGCGCAATATCCTCTGAATGATGTGGCGAAAGAGCAGGTCAAAAACCATCAGGTCCAGGCCGTGCCGTTGGAGAAAATCTGGCTTGATGACCCGCAGAATCCGGGACAGAAAATGAGTCTGGCTCCCTTTATTGCCAAAGCGAGATCACTTTGCTGAATGGCCGTGCCGACGATAAATGACTGATGTAACTTCCATGTTTTGCGTATGTTGTCACACAATGAAAATAATACATCATTGTTATTATCACTATGTTTCAAACTGGGTGGAAAATAGCCATCTGTCGTCTACGCTTTAAGTTGTACGGCTTAACCGCCTGCATTAATGCCAACTTTTAGCGCACGGCTCTCTCCCAAGAGCCATTTCCCTAGACCGAATATAGGAATCGTATTCGGTCTTTTTTTATGTCATTGATTTATAAGATAAATTTTCAGTAAAAACGAAAATACACGAAAATTACACGAAATCCTGTATTCGGTCTTTTACAACATCGCGTACTCTTTCCCTCTCGCATCAAGGTATTTGTCCGTCATTTTCTCCGATTTATGCCCCAGTAATTTCCTCGCAAACTCTTTCCCTTTCTCCCTCTCGAACAACCGACCTGCCAGGCTCCGGATCTCATGAAACGTCGGTGGGTTATCTTCGAACTCAATTCCAGCAGAACTTCGCGCTGTCACAAACTTTTTTGTTAACCCGTCAGGATGAAGAGATCCATCAGGACTGTTTTTCCTTCTTCCCGCGCTGACCATGAAATCTGTGCTGCTTGCCAGCCGGCACCGATCAATTACCGTCCCCAACCGCAAACCAACGCTTTGTAATTCAAGGTCAAGAGGTAGGGATATCATTGCGCCAGTTTTACCCTGGTCTATCAGTAACCTCCCATCCACAACCTGGTCAAAACGCATCAGCGCAATATCCTCTCGCCTCTGGCCGGTGATAAGGGCTAAGTCCATAGATAAACCAAACCATGTCGGCAGCAAATCGGCACTCCGTCTTATTGCGAGGTATTGATCTAATTCCAACCGTTCGCGCTTTACTACAGGCTTTGCGGCTCGTGTTGACGTTACTGGATTCTGTTCAATATGCCCCTCGACTATTGCCTCTCGGAAAATATCTGACAACACCGACCGCATGGTGGACGCCATCGTTTTTTTGTCCTGTGCGACCCAGATCTCGAGAAAATCAGCGATATGCCTTGTTGTGATTTTCCCTAACACCATTTCCCCCATTTTTTCTTCAATAATGGCAATCTGACCCTTTCGTACCTTGTAGGTGTTGTCAGCCAGTTTCCGCCGCTTAAATAGGACGTCATAACGCTCCAGCCAAGATTTCATCGTGTACTCGTTGGTGCCCTTCAGCCGCTCTAGTAGGGCGATGGGGGAGAAGCTCTGTTCAATGAAGTTATTTGCCTCTATGGCCTGAGAGATCGCATCCCTGCGCGAAATCTGTCCGAGCGAGAATTCTTTCTTGGTAAGCGGGTTACGCCAGTAATATGACTTGTAGTGGCGGCGATAAGTCAGGTTCTTCGGGAGATTTGCATCATACTTTGTGCTTCGCCGCGTCATTTTTTACTTTCTCCATGAACGCGCTGCGCGCCGGGGAGCTGCTTTGCGCATCTTTAATTTTTTTTCCGAGCCTCACATCTTTCGGGTTGATGTAGATGGCAGTTGGCTGCACACGGTACTGTCGCCCATGCTTCTCCGGGGCCGGATAAATGTAGCCGTCTCGCGCCCAGCGCCAAAGCGTCTGAATGGACGGCTTATTGCTTTCGTAAGTCGCATCGCTCCATTCTTCTAAGGTCAGAAACTTAGCCATTGGTCATACCTCATTAGGTTGACCGGTCAGCATATTGCCACGCTGACCGGTGCGGTTTTGATTTTCAGAAATCAATGTTAGCGAACGGCCAGAGAGCGGGGGGCGGTTTCAAGGTGTGCGCCTTTAATCTCGGTGCCAGCCTGCAGGGCTTTTTTGAGTTCGTCGCTTTTAACCTTGTTTACGATTTGCGTGTACGATTCTACGAAGTAGTCCGGCAGTGATTCTTCGTCATCAACAACGAGGCGTAATGAACCTTTGCGCGCGCTGAATGTGTTGGTTGCCGTTTTAACACTGTCACTACCGGCGGTGATCATGCAGTCGAGCATATATTTCTTGAGTAGCTCCGCCTGATTGGTCCACATCTTTTTACGTTCAGCCAGGCGTTTGGCCTCCGAGTCGCATTTTTCAACGTTACCAAGGAAATCGCGGACGACGGACATTGTCGCGTCCAGCTTGTCACCAAGCATGCCTTCAAGCCCTTCAAGGGTATCAGCGATCATTTCAGGAGTAAGTTCGCCGTCTTCCGCCAGCGCCTGAAGCTTTTTCATTTCGATGGCTAAATCAATGGTGCGCGTGCTCATGCTTTTTCCCCTTGCTCAGTGAATTTTTTCAGACATTCGGTTTTGATTTCTTCCAGGCGGCGCAGTCGCGTTTCGAGATAACGCGCATGTTCCGTATCGTTGACGGCTTTGGCGTTCTTCAGGTGAACCCCGATAGTGCGGTTAAGGGATGAGGCGATTTTGATCACTTCGTTGGCAGTAACTGCGCTTTTCATTGTTTCGGTATTAGCAGCAAATTTCTCATCGAGTTCTTTGCGCATGCGCACCACGTCTTCTGCTTTATCACTGGCATTTTTGAGGCTGTGCTCGATCGCGTTATCAGCGAGATATTCCGGCATGTCATGCCAACCCAGCCAGACATCGGCGGAGAAACCGAGCATAGACAGTGCTTTTTTAATGGCGTCTGTCAGACTCTTTTTGTGGGTTTCGCCATCTGTTTTAATGCCGTTTCTGGTTTTGTACATGTAAGGTGTTGAACCGTAGGATTCCAGTTCGCCACGGACATCACACTCGATGACATACCAGAACTTAATGCGCAGGACATGATTCAGTTCGAACAGCAGAGTGCCGTCAGCGTCTCGCAACAAAACGCTTCGGACGAATTTGTTATTTTCGTAGATGGATTCTGCAAGAGGCGCACCGTTGATCATGCGATCTTCAATAATCTCATAGCCCCACCCAGTACCGACCGGCCCGAAGATCTCCGTCGCACGCATGAACATGTATTCAGCGTTAATGCTGGTACCGGTAAAGCCAGAGCCTTCCAGAGGTTTGGTATAACGCGGGTCTGTGCTCTGAACTTGTTTCCAGATATGCAGGTTTCCCAACGCAACTTCTGATTTCTCAGCCAGGCTGCTTTCAAGGGCGGCGGCGCGCTGTCTGAAATCATCCTGAGGAGCGGCCACGGTATTTTCAGGCAATGCAGGTTTTGCCGTTTCTGATGCGGTTTTTTCCTGAACTGTTTCAGTTTTCGGGGCGATTGTTGCGGCTTCGGCCGGTTTTGTTTCAGTCACAGGTTTTTCAACCGTGCCTTTATTGGTGCGGTCATCAATGTAAAATTTCACTCGCTCAGTAATAAAGGCGATGCGGTCGGACTGGTCAGGGATCCACGACTCAACGACATCAAGTGTCAGATGATGAATTTCGTCAACTTTAAGGAAACTGAATGCATTGCCTGAAAATTCGTAATCCTTAGCGAGCTTATTCACCAACAAACGCGCACCCAGCCCTTTCTCAGTCAGCAGTTTCGCCATTTCATCTGGAGAAGCGACATTGGTTTTTCCTGTCACCAGATCCCGAATATGAGCCTGCAGCTCGGTAAGCTGTTCTTCGACCACTTCCGTTTTTTCGACTTCATTTGAGGCGCCAGTACCGGCCAGATCTTCAATGGAGAACTTGCCACCACCAAGATTTTGGACCTTTGTAGAGGTTGGCTGATAATCAGGTAACAATGGGTGTCCGTGGAGTTTGCTGCTCACGTAATCGCGCCGCGCGTCGGCATCTTCAATAAGCTTCAGGTTTTTATGGCCATCAGCCATGAGCGCCCAGAGTTCACCGCGTGGGATGTCGAGGATCCCCGGAACAACGCGCAGCGATGTAGCCCAGCCGCGCCACGCCGGGTCACGATTATCTTTCAGGTATTTTGCATTGCGGATATCGGACGCTTTCGCTTCATCAGGGTTGATACCCATAACGTGCAGGGCCACTTCAAGATCCAGCGTGTCATAGGTGCGCGGGAGGTCAGCGCTGGTTTTAACCGGGTTACGTTCCTCAGGCTTAGCAACCCATTTTTCGGCGAACGTTGCCACGTCTTCAGCGTTATCGAAAGGTGGTAACTGTGCGTGCATGGTATCAATCAGGGTTACCACTTTTTCCGGATACATAGCTTTGATAGCCGGAACAACAGACAGACCATCAATGATGGCGCGGGTTTCTTCCGGCGTTTCATCATCCGCCAGAATATCGACAGCGTTAGAGAGCTGCTCAGCGTCCAGTTCGGCGGGAACTGCGCCGTACATCATGATGTAGGCAATACGCTCGCGTATAGGCAGGTCAAAAATCACCTTTGCGCTGGCCAGCGGATCTGTCAGGTCGTCCATATCAAGAATGGGAATGCTATCGAAGGTTTTGGTTTCTTCATTCCAGATATTAGTTTCGAGCCACGTATTATCAAATTCACCGACAGAAGGGCGGCTGTTAATATCGGCGGTCAGTTCGCAAATTTTTGGTTTGAAAAAATTATCACTTCCACCAGGCACTGATTCTTCAAGCAGTGTGACAGTTTTCATTTCTGCAAGCTTTGCGCTTTTCGCATCAATGCAAATTGCAATTGGCACAGCGCCATTCGCGATGGCTGATTTTTTTGGATAAAAGGCACATATATAAATTGACATTGGTCTAACCTCGCTTACTTAGTATCGATAAACATTAATGACTTTATTTTCTCGTCGATGTCTTTAACCTTCAAATGAGCATCAGCAAGAATTTGGCTTTTCAATTTGCTAAGATTTGCCACCTCCCCATTATCTAAATCTATTTGCGGGACATCTAAAGTAACTTCCTTTGAGCCCAGCAAAGTATATTCACTGCCTATTGAAGATATATCAGTGCCTGAGAATAGAATTGAATAATCATCATTCCATTTTTCTTTATAAGCCATGATAAATATCATTCGCGTAGCCGTTAACGGCAGTTTGGTTTGCATAGTTACCTCATTACGCACTATAATCACGGCGTCCAGTGGTGGAAGCCATTGGTCATACCTCGCTGAGTTCGGTTTGGTCGCTGAACTCGCCGTCGCTGGGACGTTAAGCCGGTAGAACGGCCCGCCAAGTGCGGGCTTTTTTACGTCTGTATTGGGATGAGCCCTACTTTCGGGGTGTTGGTGGGACTCATCTCAATACGGCCGGATAAACCGGCCTGAAAATTAATGCCGCGTCATGCTACTCAGAAGTGATGCCAGCAATAAATCAGCTATCGAGTACTTCGTGGAACTTTCCTCTGCCTGGTCAACCTTCAGATCGTGGGCATGGATAAACGCCGCTTTCACCGCATGACCTGAACAACAGTACTCACCGAGTGTTTTGCCATCAGGTGTTACGATTGAGGTTGAATCCTGGCGTTTATTTGGCTCAATTAAATAACCGATAACGCTGTCTTTCTCCGACAGTTCTGTGATTCCTGCAATGAGTTCATTTCCAGTAATACGCGCTTCGATAATCATTGGTCATTCCTCGCATGGTTGAGATTGTGATTACTGCCCACTGATTTTAAGTAGGCTTTAAGGTGGCATGCTGCGGTGCTGATCTTCGCAGTTGCGCTTTTTCACGCTGCAATTCACGCCATTTTAAAGCCTGCTTAAATATTGTTATTACGCCTGCCTGATTCCTGATATTTCCAAATCGACATAAATCTCACTAAAATAAATTCCAGAATCAATGAGGTCTTTAATCGCTTCTTTTAAATCATCC
>NZ_JAFMOS010000411.1 GCF_019049755.1 Rahnella perminowiae | reverse complement strand
ACAGGCAACAGCAAGAGGGTATGATCTTTTCTTATTTAATGGACAGACACCGACTCTTTCGGAATATGCCAGGCATTTTTCAGAAGGACGGAAGCTTCTTTACAGTGAGGTGGAAATGGTAGAAAACTCGCAGTCCATTTCAGTGATTTCGCGCTTATATATGACAGATAAAAACCATATACCTGATGCTTTTTATCTGTATGACGTCGACATTGACGTCTATTATCGCTATGTATCCGATCTTGCCCATCATCATGCCGCGATATTTGGTATCCGCATGGCTATTGAAAAGCGTGAAGGAAAGGAAATCGCCACTTTCTTTAAAGGATAACAGAATATGTGCGGAATCGTAGGGTATTATTCAAAGCACCCCGCCAGGCATGAGCGGACGTTATGGGAGTCGGCACAGAAACATCAGTTTAGAGGCCCCGATGAAACAACCCATTATCGCCATGAGGGATTCTCCGCCGTTTTCAATCGCCTGGCTATTGTTTCACGACATAACGGGTCGCAACCGTTATCGAATGAAAATGGTACCGTTATTACCTTCGCGAATGCTGAAATATATAACCATCAGGATTTAAGAACCCGGTATTCCGCTTATTTTTATCAAAATGATTCTGACTGCGCGGTGATCCCGACGCTCTACCAATGCTTTGGGGAGCAATTTGTCGGCCAGCTGGAAGGCATGTTTTCCATCGTCATTTATGACAAGCAACGAAATGAAATCTCACTGATCCGCGATCCGTTGGGTATCAAACCCCTGTTCTACAGCGTGGATGAAGAGGGGGATATTTTCTTTTCCTCTGAGGCAAAGGGGGTATTGCCGTTTCTTCCGGACAAGAATATTGATTGTGCTGAAATGCTGAATGACCCGTGGTTGCGCGGCGATGTCGGCTATGACGCCTTAAAATACCGTAACGTCTTCGCACGGGTTAAATCAGTCCCTCCGGGAAGCATGGTGAAATACAATGTGTCCACCGGAAGTATTGAGGTTGTCCGCTACTATTCCGGCACGCCGGAGAACATGCCACCGTTGACTACGCCATCCTGTTTCATTGCCGAATTCTCGAGGGCCTTTGAGGCCAGTTGCCGGCAGCAGCTCTCGCCATCCGGCCGGACAGGCATCTTGCTTAGCGGGGGGATCGACTCCATTGGCGTATTGGCCGCCCTGAAGGATGACAACGTGGTCGCATATACGCTTATCTCGCCCGGCACCGAAGAATCAGGAGACGCCAGCGGAGCCATCGCTGCAGCCGAACAGTTCGGTGTTCCGCTGCATAAGGTTTATGTCGACTCGCAAATGACGGTTCTGCCGGAGGACTGGAAAACGCTGCTGTGGGCGAGTGAAAGCCCCTACTTTGGTGCAGAACAGATTTATAAGGCTTGCATCTACTCATACATCAAAGCACATACGCCGGACGTGCGCGTGGTGCTGTCGGGTAACGGCAGCGATGAGCTTTTTGGGGGATATACCCAATCGTTTGTTTTTGATGAAGAAGATCCCTGGCTGAGCGTCGAAGAGTCGCTGCGGTATCTGAAAGAAAAATACGATCTGGAATCACCCGGATGTGTGAACCTGAAGGCCTGGCAGGAACTGAGTGACTATAAACTCTTTGACTCGGCGTTCGTCTCATCCGAAAGCCTTCTCGGCAACGAAGACTACTGGTCTTTTTATCAAAAACTAAAACGCCGCGACCTTCATGACTATAACTTACATAATGAGGATCGCATCTCTTCCCTATTTTCTCTTGAAAATCGCGTCCCCTTTCTTTCTAACCCCCTGATCAACCTGTCAGAAAGCATTCCTGACGCGTTACGGGCCACTCTGCTGCTGGATAAATCGATTGTGAGACAAGGTCTCCTGCCCACTGTAGGTGAATCCCTTGCCAGCCGAAAAAAAGTGCCGTTCTTTCATGGTGAATCTTCGGGGTTCACCGCCGGTATGCTGTACCGGAGCCTGGCCGGCAACGATTTTGCCCTGGTGCATGAAGCCTGCCGCGCGACCGTCGGGGGGCATCGTTTCCTCGAGCCTGAGGGGATGATTGCGCAGATCCAGTCTTTTTATGAAGACGCAGATCTGATTGGCATGATTAACCTTTCCCGGCTCATCAACGTCGGGTTACTCAGCCAGCTGGCGAGGGAAGGCCCTGAGCTCAACGGGTTTACGTTTGCTTCTGTCTGACGTAACGGGATTAACGGGTTCGGCCCGGATGTTGCAGACCCGACAGGTTGTTATGCCACAGGCCATCCCCAGGGATGGCCTTTCTCATGCCGCAATATCAGAACTGCGGCCGGTCAAGTGGCGGCAACTTGCGGGCCTCCTGCATTTCATCGACTTGTTGCCAGAACCGAGCCTCGTCGGTCATAAAGTACAGGCTGCGCCGTAGCGGCAGCAGCGTTTGATAGTCCAGGCCGGCGGCCTCGAAAACAGCGCATAACTGAGGGATACCCTAAGGTACTGCAGGGCATTCTCAAGGCAGTTCATGCGGTGAATCAGCTCATTACTGTCATTAAGGAAGGAAAAGTGAGTCGCCCACAGTGAGCCTGATTCGATGATGCCCTTAAGGCCATTAAGGTCGGTGTAATGAAAAATTTTCATTTGTCCACTCCCGGAAGGTCAGCTCCGGTTTGTGAAGTCGTTGAAAGAAATGGGAACAACCTAATAGCTACTTCCCTGGCCTCCGCTATGGACTGTTCCCGGGACTGCCATTCAGGATCTGCCTTCAGTATTGTGTCGGCGCGGTCCCGTAACCACTCGTAAATTCCTTCGATACGATCGAGGTTTATCCGGCGAGTCTCGATTTCTCCTTCATATTGAGGGATTTTTCTCAGCAGCGTACCAAGGACACCGCCGGTTTCAAATGGCTCAGCAGGTATGTAGTCCGTATATTCATCAAACTGGTCCAGCGTCAAATCGATGTACTCGCCGTCAAGTATGACGATGACATGACCATGAACAGTCGAATTTTCTGCCTCACGGAAAGTCTCATTCCCGCACATAAACAGAATGACAGGTTCCCCTTTTTCTCCGCAGTCTTTAAGGTATTGCACCAGGCAATTACTGGCCAGGTCACAGCTGCCGGCCGGGAAGTTTTTCAACTCACACCAGCGTTCTCCTTCTCTGCATTCTTCAGGCTGCTCTCGGGCTGCCTTCTCTAGTGCCTGACGAAACGCTCTAATGTGAAACGCGGTTTTTTCTCTCATATCTTCTCCTTCCCGTCATGGCTGGCCAGCGCATGCTGACGGGGCTGCTCGATGTTCGAGTTACTGTTGCCGGCGGCAATCAGGGCGGCGGGGTCTTCAATACGGCGGACGGTGTACGGGGATAGCGTGGTCATGAATAGACTCCGGTCATTCGGGAATGCGGTCATCTTACTTCCGGCGTGAAAAATAGATAATACAAATAATACATACAGGGGCTCACCGGTCAGATCCGGTTTCTGGTATTACCGGATCTCCGCAAAGAGGGTGGCGGCTTTTTGCGCAAAATTCGCATATGTAGGAAATATTTATTTTTAAAACACTATATAAAGTATAGCGGAGGGTTTTCAGTGCGGGCGTAAGACGCCTGAACGCGGCTGGGCGGCGTGAATCACCCGTGCTACACTTCCGAAAACGGCCTGTGGGGAATAACTCGGAACTGTGCAACGGGTGCCGTCACTAATTGCGTTCCGTGAAAATTATCAGGCTATTTTTCAGTATAGTGAGAGTGAGTTAAGTGACTATATTCTTGCTTATTATCTCCCCTTCATTTATCAGACCTGAATACCATCACTGAACGTCACCTTTCTCAATGTTCACCGGCACAATGGCCAAAGGAAGAAAAGCATGTTTGCATCGATCACCGGAAAAGAAGGGTTCGGCTATCAGTTTGAAAAGATCCGCAACGCGGTCGCCGTGTTGAACGAGAGTAACGTGCATGCGGCCACCCAGCTTGGGCTGGATATCCTGGAGCAGAAGTACGTGGAGTTTGGGCAGGAGCTGGACGCGGCCGGCGAGCTCGCGGACTGGGCGTATGACCTGGCCACCTACCGCCACGCCATAGAGGTACTGCGCGGCTATTTTACCGGCAACCCGCGCGGGCTGACCGAGCGCGATGCCCGCATCTATTACCACTACCTGGAAACCGAGCATGAGCAGTTCTGCGCGATCGCGCAGGAGATTGTGGCAGAACAAGGTGGGATGTAGGTCTGCAAGAGAGCGGAGGCGCGATGAGCAGGAAGAACAGTAGAAAAGACGCCCGGCCCGGACTGCTGGCGAGCGGCAGCGACTGGCACAACAACGCCTGCCTCAACTACATGCCAGATCATGGGACAGCGTATACCGAAGGCTACCGGAGGGCGGCGGAGATTCTCATCCGGCACGTTGACGAATCCGGTCGGGATCAGGATTTTTTGGTTTATCCGGTGGTATTTCTTTATCGGCATCATATCGAGTTACTCATCAAGCAAATTATTGCCCTGGCTCTGGGATTGGCTGATGAACCGGAAAAGTACGCCTACAAAAAGGACGACCACAATCTGAACTCTCTTTGGTCCGTTGCACAAAGACTCGTAATGGAAGTCGATGATAGTTACAGGCCGTCTGATTTTCGTCCAGTGAAAGAGGTGGTTAAGGAGCTTCACCTGGCCGATCAGCGCGCCACCGATTTCCGCTATGCCCGCAAGAATGACGGCACACGCAGCCTCGAGGGGGTCCGTTACATTAACACCCGCCTGTTTGGTGAGAAAATGGGGGCAGCTTCCGATTGCCTGGATGGAATAGACAACAGCCTGCGCTGTCTGCTGGAACGTGATGCAGACATGCGCGCTGACATCGAATAACTGCCAGCACGATTGAACGCATTACGCGATATTACTTACCTACCGGTAACTGAGGAATTTACAGACGATGACAGGTATGACGCTTTACGGCCAGTCTTCGCCGACGCAGCTCTCCACCGCCATTGACTATCCGGCCGCGCTGGCCCTGCGCCGCATGGCCCAGGCACATGGCGATATGCCGGAGTATCTGCTTGCGGTAGAAGTGGGGGCCTTGCTGCACTACCTGCCGGATTTGTATCAGCAGACCTGCATCGATACGCTGTGGAACACCGGCGCGCGCATTAACGAAGGGCTGGCCCTGACGCGGGCGGATTTTTCCCTGACCTCACCTTACCCCTACGTGTCGCTGGCCACGCTGAAGCAGCGGCAGGAAAAGGCCGCGCGCGGCCCGGGCGCGCCGTCGAAAAAGACGATCCCCCACCGGCTGGTCCCGCTGTCCGATAACCATTATCTCAACCGGCTCAACAGCATGATCGCCACGCTGCGCATTCCGCTCGAGCGTAAAAACAGGCGCACCGGCCGCATGGAGCCAGCGCGCCTCTGGGAGGTGACCGACCGCACGGTCCGCACCTGGCTGAACGACGCAGTGGCTCGCGCCGCCGGTGACGGCGTCACCTTCTCGGTTCCGGTCACGCCGCACACACTGCGGCACAGCTACGCCATGCACATGTTGTACTCGGCGTGCCGCTGAAGGTACTGCAGGGGCTGATGGGGCACAAAAGCATGAAGTCGACCGAAGTCTATACGCGGATATTTGCGCTGGACGTGGCGGCACGCCACCGGGTGCAGTTCTCAATGCCTGGCGCAGACGCGGTGGCCATGCTTAGACAGACATCTTGATGAAGAAACTTGAACACCGTTTAAATCAGCTAACCGTAAAGCATTGTTTTTCAGTGGAGAAGAAGGATGAAATTTTCTTACCGACACGGTTTTGATCCGGACTATAAAAATGAACCGATACGCGAGGATGCCCCATCTTGGCTGAAATCGATGTTCTTTGCTTCCATTCTCGACAAACTGATTTACGTGGACGGCGACAGCAGGGTTCAAAACACTGAGAACCGCCCACTAGGGATTAAAAACCTGATAGAAAGTCTTTGTGCCCAAAATGGACAGGAAACAGATCAGCAAGATTTGGACTCCTTTTATTGCCACGAGGCACTCAAAGGCATAATTCAATATCTACCGTGGTATCAATTTTATGATGCGGTTGAGATTATCGGCCAACAACTGAAGGAGAGCGATGCAAAACGCCCCTTCTCGTGGGGGCAGAAGGCCTATGAGGAACTAAGTTTTGCTTCTTACCGCCAAAAAGTGAATGACCTGTTTTCTACGCATAAAATTGAATGGAAACTCAGTGAGTCATCCAGCTTAGAGACTCCACTTCCCAGCGATCTTGAGCTTAAGATCAACCAAGCTGACGCTTCCCTTCAGGACCGATTTGAACCAGCCAGAAAACATTACGCTAAGGCTCGTTACTTTGCGTTGGGTTCGCATAAAGATCCGGAGAATTCGATTAAAGAATCTATCAGTGCCGTAGAGAGCGTATGCCGGACGTACTATCCGTCCGCTTCAACGTTGGGGGATGCGCTAAAACAAATGAGAAAGGAGAGTGTGGTCTCACCGCTTCTTATTACGGTCATAGAAAAGTTTTACGCCTATACAAATGCAGAACCCGCTGTTAGACACGGCAGTGATAAGGCGTCTTCAGTACTCGAATATGATGCTGAGCTGGCACTGCATATATCATCGGCATTCATCAGAACCATTATTCAGAGAAAGAAATAGACAGCACTACGTTAATTTTGGAGAGGTATTACCTTCAATATTTAACAGAATTAAAGCAGCGCAATTTTCTGTCTTGTATACCCAAAAAGAATAATAAAATTATAGCTGAATTTAGCTAAAGAAACTACCTAAATGACACTATGTATTGTGATATAACCTTAATGACATTTTAAGGGGCATTTATGTACATTTTTGGATATCTCAGGGCTTCAACAAAAAGTCAGGATGCTAAAAGAGCACAAAAACGGATGAAGGCATTCGCGGAGGACAATGGGCACCGAGTTGCCGCCTGGTATATCGAGAATGAGTCCGGAGCCTCGCTTCAGAGACCCGAACTCATGCGCATGCTGGATGACGCAGATAAAGGTGACGTTATCCTGGTTGAACAGGTCGATAGGTTATCTCGTTTATCAGAGGATGACTGGGGAGCGCTAAAAACAATCATTAACGAGAAGCAGCTGGCTGTCGTGAGCTTAGATTTACCCACCAGCCAAATGGCGTTAACTGATAAGAGCGGAAATGATTTTCAGGGGGCGATGCTCCGGGCTATCAACGGCATGATGTTAGACATGCTGGCCGCGATATCACGTAAAGACTATGAAGACCGCCGCCGACGGCAATGCGAGGGCATTGACAAAGCCAAGGCCGAGGGGAAGTTTCACGGACGCAGGGCTGACGAAGATTTGCATATGGTGATCATGACGCTACGAAAGAGCGGAAAGAGCCTGGCCGACGTCGCCCGCATCAGCGGCGCGTCGCTGAGTACGGTTAACCGGGTCTGCAAGAAACTACGTGAAGAGGCTGAATAGATGCTCATAGGGCAGGTGAGGGCGGTTCCTGGCTACTTTGAAAGAATGACCCCGTTTAGCATGGACGTGCTGAAATGCGTGGCCCTGATCGCCATGCTTATCGATCATATGAATGACATTCTGTTGTCGCCCTCGAGCCTACTGCTCTACGCCGTTGGCCGCATGGCCATGCCGCTGTTTGCGCTTATCTTTGCGTTCAACATGGCGAAACAGCCGGGCCGTGCTCAGGAACTGGCGAAGCGGCAATGGAAGTGGGCGATCATTACCCAGCCCTTCTTTGCCTTTGCCTTTTATGGCCATCAACCCTGGTACGCGTTGAATATCTTATTTGTCTTTTTCGTGTGCAGCCAGCTGATCGCGTGGGTCTATTCCCGGACGAAGTATTCCTGGATAAAAAGCATTCTGCTAATCGCCCTTTTCGCGTGGCCACTCTCATTGGCCAGTTATGGGTTAGCGGGTATTGTCTTTGTGTTGATCTCAGTTCTGATGCTAGCCAGCATAACACCAGGAAGAGTAGCTCTATTACTTTGGGTTATATCACTGATCAGTTTAAATGCTGCTTCATTGATGACAGTGCCGATAATTGAAGTGGTCGTTTTCGCCATTATACCCACGCTGTGTTTACCGCTATTTGTGCTGACTTTAACCGATAGCATTGAAGTAACAGGGAAACGCTTTTTACCGCGACAAACTTTCTACTGGCTGTATTGTGGGCATCTGCTTGTATTGGGAATAATAGCAGTTTTACTCAGATATGGGGTTATATGAAAAACCAAATGTATGGATACATTCTGTAA
>NZ_JAFMOS010000412.1 GCF_019049755.1 Rahnella perminowiae | reverse complement strand
TCATAAAACTGAACGAACCTTTGTATCATTTAAATTCAACGAGCTAGCGTGAAAAGTCTTCCCGATGCATGTTCAGTTTTCCCTCCGCATCGGGAGAATTTGGTAGTCAGATTTGGGGTCATTTCAGTTCGATTATGGAGTGACTAATTTGCTGCGTCGGGGTTGTCCATATTCTTTGCGACGAACGCTCAGTCTGCAGCCTTCCATTCAGAAAGCATTTTAAGGGCGCTGTCGTAGTGACCCGTCGCCCCGGCTGTACGTAAAAATCTGGCGCGCTCAACGATGATTTCATCAGGTGTGGGCTCTGCATGCAAAAGGTCGATCGTCTCATTAAGGAAGTCTTCCAGCGGCATGGCATGCTCGTCACTTTCCTGACCAAACAATGTGGTTTGTACGCCTGGTGGCGCTAACTCAATTACGCGTACGGAAGTGTCGGCGAGCTGAACACGCAAGCTTTCAGTGAATGAATGAATCGCAGCTTTTGTGGCGCTATAGGTCATGGCAATAGGGAACGGGACAAATGCTAATGAGGAGCTGACGTTGATGATAATGCTATCGTTCTTTTGAGTGAGTTGAGGCAAGAACGCATAAGTCATACGAATGGTCCCCAGAAGGTTGATCTCAACGGTCTGTTGCGCAATCTTCACTGCATCCTGATCCAAAACATTTTCGCTCAACATAATACCGGCGTT
Source organism: Rahnella perminowiae (assembly GCF_019049755.1). Taxonomy (GTDB): domain Bacteria; phylum Pseudomonadota; class Gammaproteobacteria; order Enterobacterales; family Enterobacteriaceae; genus Rahnella; species Rahnella perminowiae. Next base: position 7,600 of record NZ_JAFMOS010000412.1, on the reverse strand, counting down.
GTTGATGACAACATTCAGGTCGGGGTAACGCACTGCCGCGAGTTCGCTTGCCCGGGTAATGGAACCGGCATCGGCAATATCGAGTTCAATGGCCTCGATGCCGGGGTAATCGTTTGTGATTTGATCAAGTAAAGCCTTGCGACGGCCAGCTACAATGACCTTATTGCCTGCTTCATGAAAACGTACCGCCAGGCCCAGCCCTATCCCCGACGTGGAACCCGTGATGAGGATCGTATTACCTGAAGTTTTCATATGTTTCTCCGGATTGATGAAAAAGGTAGAATGCCAAACGGACAGTTGTCCGACAGGAAAAAATTAACGGACAATTGTCCGTTAAGCAAGTTTTAATATTGTGGACAGGAGGACTGGTGACACAGCAACAAAAAACGGGTCGCCCGGCACGGGCTGACGCGCAGCAAAACCGCGAGCGTATTCTGTCGGTTGCACTTCAGGAACTGACCGTTTCCGCAGACGTGCCCCTAAGCACGATCGCGAAGAAGGCAGGCGTCGGGCAGGCCACTTTTTATCGCAACTTCCCGACACGGGAGGTATTAGTGATGGAGGTTTATCGCTATGAGATGTTGCAGGTCACAAAGTTTGCAGAACATTTGCTCCGGACCTGCGCACCCGAACAGGCGTTGCGTGACTGGATGAATCGCCTTGCCGAATATGCAATGACCAAAGCAGGCCTGGCCAATGCCATTCGCGAGGTATCGCTCTCGCGGGACTGTCCGGAAAAGGCAGGCTATGCCCCTGTCATTGCTGCCGCTCAGTTGTTACTTGATGCCAATAAGAAAGCGGGAACTATCCACCCGGGGGTTACCACTGACGACTTTTTCCTGGCAATTGCAGGGATATGGCAGCTCGATTTTAATGATGAGTGGCAGCCCCGGCTAACCTGGCTCATCGACATGGTGATGGCGGGATTGCGCGCGGGGGCACCGTTACGCTCAGTTTCTCAGTAGACGACAACCACAGCGTACATGCAGGAGAGTGGCGAAACAGCCGAAGTCTCCCGGGGGTCTGAACAATAATTGCCTCGCCTTTTCATTATTTTTTAAGCCTGGCATTGATTGATATTTGCAATACGTGGATCGGGTTAAAAACATCAGACGCAAAGGCGTTCTTATTTGCCGGGATTACGACATGCTCCATCCAGACAACGTCTTAATTGGTGGCGCATCTCTGGAAGAAGACCGCAGTCGTATTCCGGTGGGTTCGGTCCCTGGCTGGTTATATGTGATGAGGTTCCGGATCCGCAAAAGTTTGCGGTTCGATAATGACGTGACCACCAAAGGTATCTTAACGACACTAAAATCCGCCGTCTCAAGCCTTCTGAAAAACCTTTCCAGGTTTACGATTCTGTTCCCCGGCATCCGTAACCCCTATAAACCAATGTGTGAAAATGCGGTTATTAACCCGGCCTCTCCTCAAGGGTAAAAAGTTGCTGCCCGCTACTGACGATCTCACCCGTTGCGCACAGCACCTCAGCAATCACACCCCCGGTGACTGCCACCACCCGGTTTTCCATTTTCATCGCCTCGACGATGGCAAGCGTATCGCCTTCCTTAACGAATGCGCCCGGTTCTACCGCGATAAATACGATGGTTCCCGGCATGGGGGCTGTTACGCCATTGCCAGTCGAACGGTTATTCTCTTCCAGATGCAGCTGGCTATCGACCCGGTATCGCTTGCCCGCCAGTATCACTTCCACGATCCCTTTTCTCTCTCTTCCCTGCCAGCTCACATCACCACACTGCCCGCCCCAGCCATGATCCACCGGCGCGATAGTGATGGTGAATGTCTCCGGACCAATAGCCGTCAGTACCTGGGTATTACCGAGCGTCAGCAGGTTGACAGCAATTTCATTCCCCTGATAGCGGATATATATTTTTCCTGCGGGTGCCGCCGGGTCTAATGCCTGCCGGTCACTGTTTCCCTGTAGCCCGTACCAGGGGGAAGAGGTACGCCCTGCACTTTCCTGCTTTGCCAGCAGTGCAGCTGCGCTGGCAAAGGCAGCCAGTGGCCCGACTGAAACGTCACGCCCCGTAAGAAGTTGGTCAATTAACCCGGTATGCAGGTTACCGGCCATCACCCGGGGATGGTTTAATAATTCCAGGAGAAAGCCACTGTTGGTCGTCACCCCAAACACCCACGTCTGAGTCAGTGCCTGCACCATTTTAAGCCGGGACTGCTCGCGATCTGCGGCATGGACAATAAGTTTAGCAATCAGCGGATCGTAAAACGCAGGTACCTCGCCATGGTGGTCGAAAGCACTGTCGGTCCGGGCTGTCTCCGGCCATGTTACTGTGGCCGGTCCTGGCGAGGGAGTAAAGTCATCGTCCGGATCCTCAGCATATATACGGCTCTCAAAAGCATGCCCCTTACTGACTATCTGCGACTGAGACAAGGGCAGTTGTTCGCCCGCCGCAATTTTGATCTGCCACTCAACAAGATCCAGTCCTGTGATCATTTCTGTCACCGGATGCTCTACCTGCAGGCGGGTGTTGACCTCAAGGAAATAAAACCGGTTGTCAGGCGCAACGATAAACTCAAATGTTCCCGCATTAAAATAGCCTATTTGCCGTGCCCCGTTGACGGCCGCGTTTAACATTGCTTCGCGAACCTCCGCAGAGATGGACGTCGCCGGGGCTTCTTCGATAATTTTCTGATGCCGCCGTTGCAGTGAACATTCTCTTTCATACAGGTGCACCACCTGCCCGTGCTTATCACCCATGATCTGCACTTCGATATGACGCGGCGAATGGATATAGCGTTCGATCATCAGACGGCCATCGTTAAAGTTAGCCCTGGCGATACGCACGGCCGCGGCAACGGCCGCCTGCATTTCAGCAGCCTGCTCCACCACCTGCATCCCTTTACCCCCGCCACCCGCGACAGGCTTGAGGATCACCGGATATCCTATTTCTTCAGCCAGCGCATTCAGCACACTGAAGGATTCAGAAGCTTCCTGCGATCCGGGGAGTACTGGCACTCCCGCTTTTTCCATCTGTTGCCGGGCCAGAATTTTATTGCCCATATCGCGGATGATATTCGCCGACGGCCCGATAAACGTCAGCCCAGCCAGGGAAACCGCCTCGGCAAACTCCGGGTTTTCAGATAAAAATCCGTAGCCGGGATGAACCGCATCACAGCCCGAATGACGTGCGGCACTCACAATCGCATCAATGTTCAGATAGCTGTCAGCGGCAAGCGGGCCACCAATATTGACGGTCCGTATTGCACCTGACAGATGATCGGCTTCGGTATCGGCATCAGAATAAACCGCTACGTACTCAATACCCATTTCTCTGGCGGTGCGGGCAATACGTCGGGCAATCTCGCCACGGTTAGCAATAAGAATTCGATTCAACATGGTTCACATCCTGAAAACGCCAAAATGGGTCGTCTGCTGGGGTGCCTGGTGGGCAAGCGCAAGTCCCAACGCCAGCCAGTCGCGGGTATGTTCGGGAAGAATAACGGCATCCACCCACAAACGTGCAGCGACATACAATGCCTGTCCCTGCCGGTCATAAGCATCGCGGACCGGTTGTTTGACCCGTTCAGCCTCTTCAGCGGTGAAAGGTTGGCCTTTTTTTTCTAAATGCTCCTCACGCATCAGTGCCATCACCGTTGCCGCCTGCTCGCTGCCGACGACAGACATTTTCGCGTTCGGCCACATTGCCATGAGCTGCGGGCCAAGCGCGCGACCACACATCGCCAGATTGCCCGCCCCAAAGCTGCCGCCAATCAGGACAGAGAATTTAGGCACACGGGCGCAGGCGACCGCATTCATCATTTTGGCTCCGTGTTTGGCAATGCCCCCGGCTTCATACTCCGGCCCCACCATGAAGCCGTTGATGTTATGCAGGAACAACAAGGGGATATTGCGCTGTACACACAGCTCGATAAAGTTCGCCGCCTTCTGCGCGCTTTCTGAGTACAGCACCCCGTCATTAATCAACACCCCAACCGGAAAACCGCCGATATGGCCCGTTCCGCAAATGAGCGTGCGCCCATAGCGGGCTTTGTATTCCGTCAGCTCGCTGCCGTCCAGCAGGCGGGCAAGAATCTCCCGAACGGGGATAGGTTCACGCGGATTTGCGCTGATAATGCCAGGGATCTGGCGCGGATCGAACAGCGGCTCAACCGCCGCCAGCGGCGGTGACGCAAGCTTACCGGCATCACTGCGGGCAATAATGTCACGGACAATGTGCAACGCATGACGGTCATGTTCTGCATAGTGGTCGGCCACACCGCTATCCAGCGTATGGACATCGGCACCGCCAAGGGTCTGGGCATCAACAATTACCCCCGTTGCAGCACGCACCAGCTGCGGGCCGCCGAGGAAAATAGTGCCGTTGTCTTTGACAATCACCGTTTCGTCGCACATTGCGGGTATATATGCTCCTCCTGCGGTACAGGAACCCAACACCGCCGCGATCTGGGGTAAACCCGCCGCGGACATTTCAGCAATATTGCGAAAAATGCGCCCGATATGATGTTCATCAGGAAAAATCTCTTCCTGAAGCGGCAAATAAACGCCCCCCGAGTCCATCAGATAGACGCTGGGAAGTGCCATTTCACGGGCAATCTGCTGCATGCGCAGATGCTTCTTCAATGTCAGCGGATAATATGCGCCGCCTTTTACCGAAGCATCATTGGCGTAAATCGCCACTGCGCGATTTTTAACAATACCGATACCGGTCACGATCCCGGCCGACGGCACCGAATGTTCATATACCTGATGAGCAGCCAACTGCCCAATTTCAACAAAGGCGCTGCCTACGTCAATCAGCAGGGCGATACGTTCACGGGCTGAAAGTTTGCCACGCGCCGCCTGTTTCTGACGAGCCGCCTCCCCTCCTCCCTGGAGCGCCGCTTGCCGCGCTTCATCTATTGGCTGCTGCATCCGGGCAAATGCCTGCTGGTTTTCACGAAACGTCGGATTATCGGTGTAATGACGTGCTGCAATTGTCGCCATGGTGCCTCTCTTAGAAATTAAGCGTGGACTTTGAACCGGGCGATCAGAAAACTCGCCAGTCCGGTCAGCAAGATGGCCAGCGTCCATGTGCCGTGATGCTCCAGCAGCACGGCAAATGAGGAGGCAATTCCCGCCATCCCCTGCTGCAGAAACCCGCACAGCGCCATCGCGTAAGCACCGAAATCCTTACCATCGTTCACCGCCGCCGACATGCTGCTTGGGAACATCACCGCCTGGCCGAAAATAATCAGACAATACAGCAGGATAAAAATAACCAGTCCCGATGTGTGGCTAAGTAGCCCAGCCCACCACAGAACAAGCAGCGCCAGCGCGGAGATCGCGACCATCAACGAGCCACGACGCATTAAGGTGACCACTCCCGTAGCGTGCACGATGCGATTTACCGTCAATGCGCCGGCCAGATAGGAGATGCCGATAAGCAGGCCAAAGAGACCAAAGCTGGTCACCTCCAGACCAAAACTCTGCTGCATGACAAACGGACTGACTTCCTGCAATGTCACGGTCGTGGCAAAGCCCAGCCCTCCCACGCACGCTGGCCAGAAAAAACCTGGGCGCCGCAGAATGGTTAAGTAGGCGTGCGCCATACCCTTGCTGATCCTGGCAGGTTCGGCATACGCCATCGGCACCGTCAGTGAGAAAAGCAGCGCAACAAAGCCGGTGGCGGCCAGCACCAGGAAGGCAACCTGCCAGTGCAGGTAATAGCTGATAAGTCCGCCGATAAACTGTCCGCCGCCCAGCGCGGTAATAAACGCTACCGACAATACGGAAAGTCGTTTTGCCAGTTCCGCACCACTCCAGTTATCTTTAACCAGAATGCGCCCGATAATCGCGGCTCCCCCCGCGCCGATCCCCTGCAAGGCACGTAAAACCAGAAGCAGGTTAGCGTCCCTGCACCACGCCAGCAGCAGGCTGGTGCCGATAAATAACACCAGCGATAATGTCAGTGAGATGCGCCGTCCATAGCGGTCTGCCGCCGCTCCCCAGAAAATAACGGGCACCGCCGCGCCGACGACGAAAATCGAGATCGACAACTCTGTCGCGCTCTGGGTCATCCCAAGCTCCCGCATCACGACCGGAAGTGAAGGAAGGTAGATGGTGGTCGCCATCTGCGTCATGAACACGACCAGACAGGCCAGCGACATGATCCTCAACGAAAGCGTGTCCACGGCCGGAACACGGTAACTTTCAGATTCATTCATAGTTCGCTCGCAACTGGTTGACGTGCCCGGCAAACTCCGCAATCTCACTGCGGCTGATGTTTGAACGTAGCATAATGCGCAAACCTGCTTTACCGCGCGCAATGACCGGGAAGAAAATCGGAGAGGTATAAAAACCACGTTCAAATAGCGTTTTGGCGATTGAGATGGTCGCTTCCTCGGAACCTATCTGAATAAAACGTATTGGCAGCCCGTCATTGTGATTGTCATTTGCAATCAGCGAATCAAAATATTCGATATTTTGCTGCAGTTGATTCTGTAATTGCGTCAGCTCTTGAGTGTGATGAAGGGCGACCGACGCCAGGATCCCACCGAGCCCGGCAGTATTGATACGTTGTGACCAGAGGAATGGACCGGCAAAGCGAGAAATGAGCGTACGCTGTTCGTTATAAGGTCGCCGGCCAATAAACACCGCCCCTCCCGAAGCACCAAACCCCTTATTGAGAGAAGTAATAATGACCGTCCGGTCATTAATTTCTCCGAGCGTATCCAGTACAAGTCCCCTGCCAAGTTTACCCACAGTAGACAGGCCATGAGCCTCATCAAATAACAGGAACAGGCCATATTTTTCCTGTAAATGCAGAAGTTCTTTTACCGGAGCCTGGCCACCGGTGCTGTAAACCCCATCTGCCACATAGGCCACGCGCGGATATTTTTTGCAGATCGCTTCCAGTTGTTCCAGATCATTATGAGCAATGGTAATGACTTCGGTTTCATCAGCGCATACCGGTTTCATGATGTTAAGACAGAAATGAGCATTTTTATCGAAGACCAGCACCGGCGGTTGATTCTCCGTCAGCGCCCCGGATGCAACCAGCGGCAAAATACCCTGAGCAGCAGCGGCACAGGAGGCGACAGTAATCACGTCAGCACCAATAAGATCGGCCAGCGCCTGCTCAGCTTGCCCCAGAAGCTCAAACTGGATGCGTATGCGCGAGGTGGAGGTATTGAGCGAACCATTACTTTGCAAGGCGGCAATGGCCTGCCGGAGAATTTCAGGGTGTGAATCAAGCCCCAGATAAGAATATGAGGACATATTCACAAAGCGGTGATCACTGTTGACTTGCTGATGATGACCATTGCCAAGATTGGTGATTGCCAGGTTCGATAAACCTGAGTCCTGTGTTACCTGCCAGAAGCTGTTACTGATCTGAACGGCTTTCTTAATATTACTCCAGGTATTCATGCAGTTTGTCCCGTTTTAGTTAAGTTGGAATAAACTTGCATCAGAATGTAAAGAAAGTTAAATGCCAATTCTTAATATAATAACCCGGAAAAACATAATAAAATTTTTAATTAACACTCTACATTTTTGTATATTAAACATCAAAATCGGCATTTAAACCCTTCATCTATTTTGTGCTAATCATTATTAAGC
>NZ_JAFMOS010000413.1 GCF_019049755.1 Rahnella perminowiae | reverse complement strand
GTTCAACACTTGCAAAAGACACTGAATTATTACTCATAGAATTTTCCCCTCACCATTGTACTGGTTAGATAAACAGCATGGTTAAATGTACAATCCTGAGTGCTCTTTTGCAATACATTATGCGTGCGTATTGTCTCCAATTTTACACTATGTAGTGCTTTGTAAATTTTAATGCAGCATATGTAGTGTTTATTGTGTGGGGAGCGTTTGAAGCGGGATGCGGGATTGATACAAGTATCTACAAGGATGAATGGAATGGTACGAAGGTGATATGTGAGGTAGTGACGGTTGAGTACTAACTATCAGTTTTAATGGTGTGTAAAAGATTGTTGTGCTTCTTCCAGCGTTGCGTACATGCTCATTGTTGTCTCCTGAGTTGAACGATAAAGAGATCTGCAGCAAATAGCGTTATTAATGAATAAGTAACAGCCATCTGACAGTGAAAAACCTGATTAAAAGAGTGTTGTCGATAACTGACAGGATGCAAGTTTTCAGACGAAATCAGTCAGATTTTTTCTGCTATTCTCATTTTCTTACCCGCGCCGTTGCGGCTATTTAAAAAAGAGCAGGAGTACAGATGGTTTCACGACAGGCAATCTTACGGGTGGCGCGCCCGACGGATAATCTCGGGCAAATAACGCGTATGTATTCAGAAGGGCTGGGCTTCGACATCATCGGCAGTTTTTGCGATCATCAGGGGTTTGACGGTGTGCTGGTCGGGCATGCGCATCATCATTATCATCTCGAATTTACGCATCATCACGGCTCGTCCGTGGGGCGTGCGCCTACCGAAGACCATCTTCTGGTGTTCTATATCCCGGATAATCAGCAGTGGAGTATGCAGTGCGAACAGATGCTGCAGGCGGGTTTTATTGCCGTACCGTCGTTTAATCCCTACTGGGATGAATGCGGCAAAACCTTTGAGGACATTGACGGTTATCGGGTAGTACTGGCATTGCGTGACTGGACGGCCTAGCGATAAATGTCAGCAGAGTACAGAAACTGATGTCTGTGCTTCGGCCACAACGGCTGGCAAGCATTATGAAGCGCGACGGCCAGTCGTTGAGGTGACGGAACATTCACCCATACCGCCGCAGGTAGTTAAAACTCAATGCCCCGTTCTGCTTCGCCGTTTGTGATTCAGTCAATCATGGCCTGATGCGGCCGGCGTTGCAGACACCAGTACGAATATCCTGCATTAAATAATACGACCATCGCCGTGACAAAAAATACCGTCCGGAAGCCGTAGCTGGCTGAGACCGCGGCACCCAGTAGCGGACCGGTGACATTGCCGACATCACGGAATGACTGGTTGTAGCTAAATACCCGTCCTGCCACCTGATTCGTGCAGTTATAAATTAGCAGGGTCTGAACGGCTGGCAACAATGCACCATCGCAGGCACCCAACAGAAAACGCAAAATACCCAACTGCAATGGTGTTTGTACAAAGGCCATCGGAATCAATAACAGCACAGATAACGCCATCATCGCCACCAGGATCCGCTCGGGGCCTATCCGGTCACCGAGTTTGCCTAAACGCGGCGCACTCATCAGTGCGGCCACGCCCGGCACCGAAGCTATCATACCGCTGATAAACGCCAGGTTCTGGGTATTTCCCGCCAGTTCACGCACATACAACGTGAGTATGGGCGCAATAGAACCGGTTGCTACCTGAATAATCAGCGTCGTGACGAACAGACAGAGCACCAGTTTGGGGTTTTTCAGTGAAGCGAAAACCTGTTTACGGTTGAGCATATCTTTTTTGTTCACAGGGACAAATTGCTCACGGATGAAATACAGCGTCATCAGGAAGCAGAGAAACAGCACGGACGCTGTGATGAAGAAAACCGGCCGCAAACCGTAGCTGTCAGCGAGCAAGCCGCCGACCAGCGGACCAATCAGGGCGCCACTCACGGCACCGGTAGACAGCGTGCCGAGTGCCCAGCCGCTTTTATTGCGCGGAATTTGGGTGGCGATCAGCGCATTGGCATTAGGAACAAATCCGCCAAGCAAACCGAGTAATGCACGCAGAACCAGAAACTGCCAGATGTTTTGTGCAAATCCCATTAACGCCATGACAATCGCCATACCAAGTGCAGAGCGCAGCAGCATGATTTTTCGGCCTTTACGATCGGCGAGCCCACCCCAGAAAGGTGAGGCGATGGCGGAAAACAGGAAAGTGATACTAAACACCAGCCCGGACCACATATTCAGGGATTCATGACCGGTTACGCCGAGGGTTTCCACGTAAAGGGGCAGGAAAGGCATGATCAGACTGAATGCAGCACCGGTAAGGAAACAACCGATCCAGGCAACAAATAAATTTCGTTTCCAGTTAATGGGATCTGGGGCGATTTCAGGTTCAGAGGCCGAAGTCATATAGTACCGAATAAAGGGATCAGATTTGCTCTGGAATGAGAGAAAGAAACAAGACAGAGCACAAATAACAGTCAGTTGGCTTGATAATTATGCGCCTAATTATCATTCACTTCAATGATGTTAATGAACTGTAACAAGCCAAGTGAAATACAGGTTCAAAAAATTTGGCGGGATAAAGAAGAGCAATTCAGCGCGGTAAAAGTCAAAAAAAACGGTCAGCACCGAGGCTGACCGCGACAGACACAGAATTAAAAACAGACAATGAAAGACACAACTAAAACCAGATCTTAACGGAGGGCTTCGTTCTTCATAACAGAGTAACGGCCGCTACCCAGGAACATAATGGCCAGGCTACCGAAGAAATACAGAGCTTCACCTTCCAGTCCCCAGGCACCCACTTCGGTGACGGTGAAGAATTTGCCGCCAACAACCAGGAAAACGGCCACTAAGATATTGAATGCCAGAATCAGCGCGGCAGGGCGGGTGAATATACCCAGAATAATCAGCACCGGCGCGATCACTTCACCTATATAGGCACCGTAAGCAATAAAGCCAGGCAGGCCATCAGCTTGTAACATCTGTGCAATCCAGCCCACACCATTTTCCACTTTTGCCACACCGTGGAATAAAACTAAAATACCAAAAGTCAGACGCAACAAAAGCTTACCGAAATTCTGATGATCAACAGCACGGGTAAAGGCGGTGTTCAGTTTAGCCAACATAATGTGTTCCTTTTAAAGGTAACATGCCTGTTCAGAGGCGGGGGTCACGCGGCTCCAAAATAAGCGGAGTAATCACGTGGAGAAATGATGGGGAGAGTATTGGCCTAAACAGGATCGGATAAAATCTGATAAGTTTGAAGAAGTTTGTGAAAAAAATTGATGAAGCAAATCAAAAAACCGGACCAGCGACGGTGGCCGGACCGGTTTTGATTGATTAATCGCTAAGGGGTTTGTAGAGCGAAGGCTCACCCTGCGGGCGTGTTTTAAACCGACGATGCAGCCACATATACTGCTCCGGTGCCTGGCGGATCTCGTTTTCCACCACTTTGTTCATGTACGCTGCGGCAACCACTTCGTCATCCAGCGGGAAGTCAGCGACCTGAGGGTGAATAATCATCTCATAACCTTCCCCTTTCGGCAGTCGTCGCGGAGTGAAGGGAATAATCGCCGGTTTGCCCATGCGTGCCAGCAGATATGTCCCGGTTGTGGTGGCGGCCTTATCTACCGCAAAAAAGGGCACAAATACACTGGCTCGCGGACCGTAGTCATGATCCGGTGCGTACCAGATGATGTCGCCTTGCTTGAGGCTGCGGATCATCCCTTTGAGATCTTTGCGATCCAGCATCCCTTTGTTAGACCGCATACGGCCTTTGGTCTGGATCCAATCCATCAGCTTGTTATCGTGAGGACGGTAAACGCCCACGCCGGGATTATGGATCCCAAAGATACGCGCACCCAGTTCCAGCGTCAGGAAATGCACACCGATTAGCAGAACCCCTTGTTTATTCTCTCTCGCATGCTGGATATGTTCCAGACCGCTGACTTTGAACCAGCGCTCTATGCGCCAGTCTGGCCAGAACCACGCCATGCCAGTTTCAAACAAGCCCATGCCGACGGACTCGAAGTTTTTCAGTATCATATCTTCGCGCTGTTCCGCACGCATGTCCGGGAAACATAATTCGAGATTACGCCGGGCGATTTTATAGCGACGTTTCAGGAAGCGCATTGAGAAGCGGCCCAGGCCGGTACCGATGCGGTAAATGACCGGGTAAGGCAGTAACACCAGCACATAAAGCAGTCCCAGACCCATCCAGGTGATCCAGTAGCGCGGGTGCAGTAACGAACGAGTAAAGGTTGGTACCTGAGTCATAGAATCTCTGCGTCAGTGAGTCGAAGTAGAAAGTTTATAAGCTCTGTCTAATGCAGCAGCCTGCCACAGAAACACGGACACATATTCATCCGGAATATGCGTTGTACGTTATTTTTTGCAGCAAAGTGGAATATTGTGGCATTTTTTCGGTGTGAGGTGAAAATCCACGGCACTAATACCTCATTTACTTATAGTTTGCGTGAATGTAAAACAAAAAGTACGCATTAATTTCCCGGCATATTCACTCACCATGATTCAAATATCAGTAGAGAATGCCTTTTTGTCAATGAAACGGGCGACACTACCGCCGCCCGGGATCACGTTTGCGAAATGCCGTTTCTGGCGAGTCCCGCGTTAATGTTAAGTCAGGCGATTATTTCGGCAGAAAAAGACCTTTGACGCTGTGAGGCTCGCTGCGCCAGTACTGTTTCGGCGCAGCCACTTTTTCCCCCAGTTTTGCCGCCGCATGCCAGGGCCAGCGCGGGTTGTACAAAATGCCGCGCGCCAGAGCAATCATGTCTGCCTGCCCGGTGCCGATAATCGCTTCGGCCTGTTCCGGTTCTGTGATCAGACCCACCGCAATCACCGGCATTTTTACATGGCGCTTAATGCTATCCGCGAAGGGGACCTGATAGTTCGGACCCACCGTGATTTTCTGCTGCGGGCTCAGGCCGCCGCTGGAGACGTGGATGTAGCTGCAACCCAGCTCGTCGAGCGCTTTGGCGAGTTCAACGGACTGCTCCAGATCCCAGCCCCCGTCTACCCAGTCGGTCGCAGAAATGCGTACGCCAATCGGTTTTTCTGCCGGGAATGCCGCACGGATTTCCGTGAAAATTTCCAAAAGCAGACGCATGCGGTTTTCCAGAGACCCGCCGTACTGATCGGTGCGCTGGTTTGAAAGCGGTGACAGGAACTGATGCAACAGGTAACCGTGCGCGCCGTGCAGCTCCAGCAGATCAAAGCCCAGGCGATCTGCGCGGCGAACCGTATCAACATAGGCTTTTTTCAGTTCTGCGATACGTTCCGTGGACATCGCGAGCGGGGCTTCGGTACCTTCCGCGAAGGCCAGCGGTGAGGGCGCAACCGTCTGCCAGCCGCCTGCGGAGGGAGGAATTTGTGCACCACCATTCCAGGGGGCAGCGCACGAGGCTTTACGCCCGGCATGTCCGAGTTGCAGACCGAGTGGCATATCACTGTTGTCGCGTAAGCCGGTCACTAAATCCTTCATGGCAGCTTCGGTTTCATCATCCCATAAGCCTAAGTCCTGGGCCGAAATGCGTCCGACGGCTTCAACAGCGGTCGCTTCAAGGATCAGTAAACCCGCGCCGGAAAAGGATAACTGCCCAAGATGCGCGTGATGCCAGGATGTGGCTTTCCCTTCGTCGGATGAATACTGGCACATTGGCGCGATCACGATGCGGTTAGCGAGGGTCAGCTTCCCTAAGGAAATCGGTTCAAAAAGCTTACTCATGTTTTATGCCCCTTAAAATTCAGCGTGGTGATGGACTACAAGGATAGATAACAACTAAGAGTAGGTTATCGCATTTCAAAAATGGGCAATGAACAGCAGGTGTTTTTTCTTCTGCCGAATTTTCAACGTAAGATGTCCTCGTTGTTGCTTTAATGTATAATCTTGCCGCTTCAAAAGTAGCTATTCGGTATTCAATAGTTAAATTTCCCTGAAAGACAGGAACGTACACCATGCCAGTGTTACATAACCGTATTTCTAATGAGGAACTCCGTGCGCGCATGTTGGCTGAAACTGAGCCCCGTACAACGGTTTCTTTTTATAAGTATTTCCAGCTTGAAGATCCAAAGGCCTTCCGTGACGCTCTGTATGTCAGTCTGACACGCCTTAACGTGTTTGGCCGTATTTACGTCGCAAAAGAAGGGATTAACGCGCAAATCAGCGTACCGCAGAGCCAGTTTGAAGCGTTTAAAACCGGGTTGTTTTCCAGCCATCCGGCGCTGGATCAGGTCCGGCTGAATGTTGCGCTGGAAGATGACGGTAAATCCTTCTGGGTGCTGCGTCTCAAAGTGCGTGACCGCATCGTAGCGGACGGGATTGATGATGATTCTTTCGATCCGTCAAACGTAGGTGAGTACCTGAAAGCTGAACAGGTCAATGCCATGATTGACGATCCGGACACCTTGTTTGTCGATATGCGTAACCACTACGAATACGAGGTGGGGCATTTTGATAACGCGATTGAAGTCCCGTCTGACACTTTCCGCGATCAACTGCCCATGGCCGTTGATATGCTTAAAGAAGACAAAGATAAGAAAATTGTGATGTATTGCACCGGGGGCATCCGCTGTGAGAAAGCCAGTGCGTACATGCTGTACAAAGGTTTTAAGAATGTGTATCACGTGGAAGGCGGCATTATCGAATATGCTCGTCGTGCCAAAGAGAAGGGTTTACCTGTTAAATTCAAAGGCAAAAATTTTGTGTTTGATGAACGTATGGGTGAGCGTATTTCTGATGACGTGATTGCGCATTGTCATCAGTGCGGTACAGCCTGTGATAATCACACCAACTGTAAAAATGACGGTTGCCATCTGCTGTTTATTCAGTGTCCGACGTGTGCAGCGAAATTTGACGGATGTTGCAGCGAAATCTGTATGACAGAGCTGAAGCTACCGGTAGAAGAACAACGGGCTTTGCGCGCGGGCCGCGAGAATGGCATAAAAATTTTCAATAAATCCAAGGGATTATTGCAAACCACCATGCATATTCCGGCACCTGAAAACGACTGACCGGTGTCTATAAAAGGCCCTGAATGGCGGGAGCGATTCAGGGCCTTTACGTTGGCGGCAGGAATTATTTCTCCTGCACACCCTCGACAGAAATGATCAGCTCAACGTTCTGCGATGCCGGGCCCAGATCGGTCGTGATACCGTAATCCTTCAGTGCGAGGGTGCCTGCCGCTTCAAAGCCAGCACGGTAACCGCCCCACGGATCCTTGCCCTGACCGAGCAATTTCGCCTGTAATGTTAAAGGCTTAGTGACGCCGTTAAGCGTGAAATCACCGGTCACTGCCAGGTTTTCACCTTCTTTTGTCACTGACGTTGATTTGAACGTAGCCTGCGGATGTTTGCCAACATTCAGGAATTCAGCGCTGCGCAGATGTTTGTCACGCTCGGCATGATTCGTAAAGACGCTGGTGGTATTGATGGTGACATTGACTTTATCCGCAGCCGGATTTTTCTCATCAAAGGTGAATCCGCCATCGAAATCGTTAAAGCTGCCATACAGCCAGCTATAACCTAAATGCTTGATACGAAATTCAATAAACGCGTGCTGACCTTCTTTGTCGATCTTGTAGCTGGCTGCCGTTGCCGAACCCGCCGCCAGTAACAGCGAGGCCAGCGTTAAACCCAGAGTGGTCTTTTTCAACATGGTTATTCTCCGTTTATCCATAATGTGAACAACATAAGTAAAGAGCAGAACGTAAACCGGATCAGCGCCCCAGCATGCGCATCAGGGTGCTGTCGCGATCGATGAAATGATGTTTAAGTGCGGCAAGGGCGTGAAAACCTGAAATGATGACAATGCCCCACGCCATCCACAGATGCAGGGTGCCCGCAATATCAGCCTGTTGTTCCAGCCCAAACAACGTAGCAGGTACCTCAAACCAACCGAAGACGCTGACCGGCTGGCCTTCAGCCGTTGAAATCAGATAGCCGCTGATCAAAATGCCGAACAGGCCGGTGAACAACAGAACGTGAGCCAGCCAGGCGCCGATGCGTGTTTTCGCGCTGTAACTGTCCAGCGGTTTGGGTGGCGGAGAAATAAACCGCCAGGCGAGACGAAATACCATCGCAGCAAAAATCAGGATGCCGACACTTTTATGTATTTCTGGCGCACGGTGATACCAGGTATCGTAATAACCCAGTCCGACCATCCATAATCCCAGTGCAAATAAACCATAAACAGCCAGAGCGACGAGCCAATGAATTAACATGGAAATAGAACCAAAGCGGACGGGGGTATTTTTCCAGTGCATAGGATGGCGTTCTCAGTAATAAGGTATTGCTGAAAATTAAACACTTAGAAAC
>NZ_JAFMOS010000414.1 GCF_019049755.1 Rahnella perminowiae | reverse complement strand
TACAGAAGTTTCTTTCATTATATTGAATTCATTTTACTTTAAAAAGAATGAATACCCGGTGATTAAGACCATTCTTAATAATTTTTGCCCCCTCTTTGCTAATATGAATTTCTCATTTACGCGGATAAATTACATCTTGAAACAAATTTTGCTGATGTGAGTGGCGCAACTCCTGCACCGTGAAACTGACGCGCCGTTTATGGCCGGGAATTACGTTGGGCAGGATCAGGAATAAAAAGTAAAAAGGCCGCTGCACCATTGGCGTTACAGCGACCTTTATCCTTACCTCACCTTATAACATCACTTTCGCTGCCATTTCGCGGCTGTAATCACGGCTGGCATCGACCAGCGTGCGGGTGTAATCATCACGGATATCGCCGCCCAGCAGGGCGCCAGTGTCCAGCGTTTCGCGGATTTTTCCGTATTTCATCACCGCGACACGCTGGCATAGATGGGCGATAACGCCCAGATCATGCGTCACCATCAGATACGTCAACCCTTCCTCTTTTTGAAGATCGAACAGTAAATTAAGGATTTCCGCCTGTACGGAGACATCCAGCGCAGAAGTCGGTTCGTCGAGCAATAATACGCGGGGTTTAAGGATCAGCGCCCGCGCAATCGCCACCCGCTGGCGCTGACCGCCGGAAAGCTGATGCGGATAACGGCTGCGGAAAGCGCGGTTCAGACCGACTTTTTCCAGTATGGTATTGATCCGCTGCTCCCGCTGATCGATGCGGTGGATTTGCAGCGGCTCTTCCAGAATGTCGCCGATGGTGTGACGCGGATGAAGTGAACCGTACGGATCCTGAAATACCATCTGCACCAGTTTGCAGCGCTCCCGGCCAATGCGGTGTTCAAGCTGCTGACCGTCGATTTCCAATTCCCCCTTCCAGTGAGTAAACAACCCTGCCAGACATTTCAGCACCGTGGTTTTGCCCGAACCGGATTCACCCACCAGCCCGAAAATCTCACCCTCGCGCACGGCAATGTCCACATCTGTCAGCACCTGCGCGCTTTTCGCACCTTCACCAAAAGTCAGGTTCAGGTTGCGCACGTCGATCATGATTTTCTGTTGCATTGGTGCTCCTTAATCGGTCAGCCAGCTGGCCTGACGCTGCATCACCGGCAGCGGGTAACGGCGGTTATCCATATCCGGCAGCGCGTCAAGCAGGCCACGGGTGTACGGATGCTGCGCGTTATCCAGATCGGTGGCGGCAATGGATTCGACAATACGTCCGGCATACATCACCAGCACGCGGTCGCAGAAACTGCGCACCAGATTGATATCATGACTGATAAATATCAGTCCCAGCCCCCGGGTATTCACCAGGTCATCAAGCAGCGCCAGCACCTGTAAACGCACGGAGACATCAAGCGCCGAGGTCGGTTCATCGGCAATCACCATTTCAGGGTCTGTGATCAGCATCATCGCGATCATGATACGTTGTCCCTGACCGCCGGAAATCTCGTGCGGATACAAGCCGTACACGCGTTCCGGGTCACGGATACGCACCACGTCGAGCATGTTCAGTACTTTGTTTTTGGCATCGTTATAGGAGCATTTGTGGTGCGAACGCCACGCCTCGGCAATCTGGTCACCCACGCGCAACACTGGATTCAGCGAGTATTTCGGATCCTGCATAATCATTGAAATCCGCTTGCCGCGTACCTGCCGCATCTGCGACGGGCTGGCGTGCAGTAAATCCACATCGGCAAACTGCATTTTATTGGCGGTAATACGCGCTTTAGACGGATGCAGATGCAGCAACGCACGACCAATGGTGGATTTACCCGAGCCGGATTCACCGACAATCGCCAGTTTTTCGCGCCCGAGCTGGAAGGAAACACCGCGTACCGCCTGCGTGATCTGACGGCCATTCACAAAGCTGACGTGCAGGTCCTGCACGTCGAGTAACGCCGGAGCGTCAGTCATTTCGGGGATCGAGAATGTCACGTAAGCCATCTCCTAAAAAGTTGAACGCCAGGCTGTTAATCAGGATCGCCAGACCGGGGATCGTTGCTACCCACCAGCACTCCATCATGTAAGCACGGCCGCTGGAAATCATAGCGCCCCACTCCGGATCCGGCGGCTGTGCACCGAGGCCGAGGAAGCCCAGACCCGCAGCGGTCAGGATAATCCCCGCCATATTCATAGTGATACGGATAATCACAGACGGCAGGCACAGCGGCACAATGTGACGCCACAACACCCGCACCGGGCTCGCGCCCTGCAAACGCACCGCCGAAATAAAATCGGCTTGCCGAAGAGAGAGCGTTTCGGCTCGCGCCAGACGGGCAATCGGCGGCCAGGCGGTAAGCGTAATGGCGATCACCACATGTTCCAGCCCCGGCCCGAGGGCGGCGACAAACGCCAGTGCCAGTACCAGACTCGGAAAGGAGATAAAGATGTCGGTAACGCGCATCAGTACCATGTCGGTTTTGCCACCAAAATACCCGGCGGTGACGCCCAGCAGCAAACCAAGCGGCCCGACGGTGACCGACACCAGCAGCACGATATACAGCGTGATGCGCGAGCCATACACCAGACGGCTGAAGATATCGCGACCAAACTCATCTGTGCCAAACCAGTGCACCGCCGACGGCGGGCTGAGCGCATTGTTTAAATCCTGTACCAGCGGATGAAACGATACAATCCACGGTGCGAAAACCGCCACAATCATCAGCATCAGTATTATCGCACCACCGATAGCAGTCAGCGGATTACGCGCCATCTGCCACAGGAAATGGCCTGCGCGGCCAAGCGCCCGTTTCACACGCTGGCGTTTTTCGTCGCCCGCGCTGAGCGTGACGGAATCGAGGGAAATCGTCATACTTTTGTCCTCGGATCAAAGACCTGATATAGCAGGTCGGAGAGCAAATTCAGCACCACGAAAATCATGCCCACCACCAGTACGCAACCCATCACCGCATTCATGTCGCCCAGCATCAGGCTGCTGGTGAGATAAGAACCAAAACCTGGCCAGGAAAACACGGTTTCGATCAGCACTGCGCCTTCGAGCAGCGAGCCGTATGCCAGCGCAACCACGGTTAACAGCTGAACCAGGATGTTGCGAAACGCATGGTTCCACAGCACATGCCATTCGCTCAGTCCTTTCACACGGGCGGTGATAATGAATTCCTGCGAAAGCTGCGCCAGCATAAAGCTACGGGTCATGCGGCTGATGTAGGCTAACGAGTGAAAACCGAGCAGTGACGCCGGCAGAATCAGGTGATTGAGCGCGTTGCGAAACACTTCCCAGTTTCCGGCGATCAGCGCGTCGATCAGCATAAAGCCGCTGTGGCGCGTGACCTGTCCGTCAAGGCTGAAATCTACCCGTCCGGCACCGCCGACCCAGCCCAGCCAGGCGTAAAACACCAGTAAGCCCATCATGCCGACCCAGAATATCGGGGTGGAATAACCGGCCAGACTGATGATACGCACCCCATAATCCGCGAGGCTGTTACGTTTTGCCGCCGCCAGCACACCGAGCGGAATACCCACACCCGCGCCGAGAAGGATCGCCAGCGTCGCCAGTTCCATGGTGGCCGGGAAGACCCGCAGAATGTCCTGGGTCACGGGTTTACCGGTCAGTAGCGCATTCCCTAAATCACCGTGCGCCAGCCCGGAAAGGTAAATGCCGAACTGCGTCCATAACGGTTTATCAAAACCAAGCTGATGATAAACCTGCTGATAGGTACTGTGGTCAGCGTCCGGTCCGACAATTGCCAGTACCGGATCCACTGGCATTACGCGACCAATAAAAAACGTCAGCAGCAGCAGGCCGAACAACGTGACTGCCACCTGCACCAGCCGCTTACCGATGCGTCCGGCGGGAAAGGTCATCCGCACCGTTGGCTTTGAAACAGGAGCAGGAATTTGCATGGTCATAACTTTTTACCTCCGGCTGGCGGAACATCGGTGGCATTGTCTTTATAAACGTCACGCAGGAACGTGGTCGCGGAAGGATGGGGCAGATAGTTTTTCACATCCCTGCGCACCACGATGGAGTCGACCATCTGCGAGAGCGGCACCAGCGCCGGGATCAGCGCGTCGTAACGTTCCTGAATGGCGAAGTAATCCTGTTTCTGTTTCTCAGGGTCACGTTCAAGCAGCGCCTGATCGATATCCGTATTCAGCTGTTTGTCATAGAAACCGGTGCGCCAGCCCTGAAAATTGGTCAGCCGCGCGGCATCATTGTTATCCGGGTTGTAGACCAGCGCACGCAGGCTGGAATGCGGATGCGGTTCCACGCCGCTGCCGCCGCGCCCGACCAGCATGTCGAACTTGCGCTCACGCATCGCGCCGTAAATCTGGTTGCCGGTCCCGGTAACGATTTTGGCGCGGATCCCCGCCTGCATCAGCGTAGACTGCACCGCAATCGCGATATTAAGGAACGGCTGATCGGCCAGCACCCGCAGCGTGGTGTCAAAACCGTCAGGATAACCGGCTTCCGCCAGCAAGGTTTTGGCGCGCGGGATATCCAGCGTATAGCCCGGATCCGGCAATGTTGCAGGCATACCGACCTGAATCGGACGCTGATGCACAATGCCATAACCGTTCATCAGCGCCTTGCCGATACCCTGATAATCAATCAGATAGCGCACCGCTTCACGCACTTTCGGGTTAGCGAAATGCGGCTCTTTCATGCTCATCGCCACGTAATAAATAGTGCCTTTTTTCACCTGATCGACCTGCATGGCCGGGTCGTGGCTCAGCGCTTTCACATCGGATACCGCCATGTTATTGGCAATATCCAGATCGCCTTTTTCAATCATCAGGCGCAGGGTTTGGGATTCCTGAAAATGACGGAATACCACACGCGACAGTTTCGGTTCACCGCGCCAGTAGTGCGGATTACGGCTCATGTTCAGCACGTCTTTTGCCTGCCAGTTGTCGAGGCGAAATGGCCCGGAACCGGCTTCGTTAGTGGTCAGCCAGCGGTTGCCCCAGTCGCCGTTCACTTCATGCGCCTGCACGGTTTTGCTGTCCAGCGCCACCACGCTGCCGAGCGCCGCCAGTGAGTAAATCACCAGTTTCGGGTCATTGGGTTTAGGTAACTGAATTTCGACGACACCGGGAGACGGCGAACGCACCATCTCATCGACATTCTTTTTACTGAAGCCGTAGGATTTCCACACCGAGGCCTGTGCCAGATTGAGATGCAAAATGCGGCGCATCGACCACACCACATCGTTCGCGGTGACCGGATTGCCGGAGTGGAATTTCACTCCATCGCGCAGATGAAACGTAATGAGGTTACGGGCGTCGTTGACCTCCCACGAGGTCGCCAGCGCCGGTCGTACGTTGGTGAGTTCTTGCGGATCAAGCTCAATCAACGGGTCGTAGAGATTGACCACGATGCCGACAATGTCATTGCCGGTCATCGCAGCCGGATCGAGCGTTAACAGGTTATTCATGTTCATGCCGATGATCAGTTGGTCGGGCGGCGTTTTTGCCTGCGCCGTCCAGCCAGACGTCATCAGCAGGAGCGCGAAAAGCCACGCGCCCCACGGTTTGCCAGAGTTCATGATGTACCTTCCGGGTAGAGTCAGAGGTTTATTATTTTTCTGCCCGCAGGTCAGTCGCGGCTGACGGTATGGGTTTCTATGTAATCAAAATTAATGTCCTCACCCAGGCCGGGGCGATCAGAAAGATGCACGAAGCCGTGTTCATCCATCGGGTCAACAATGCTGTTCAGATACGCCGCAGGCTCGTCATATTCCAGGAACGGATGCAACAGGCCGCGTTCGTACCAGCGACAGTTACGGATGGCGCCGACCACCGCCAGACTGGCTGCGCCGTTGCCGTGCACTTCGCAATCCATACCGAACGCTTCCGCCAGACTGGCGACTTTCATGCACGGCGATATGCCACCGACGCCGTTGGCACCGGCACGTAAGATGTCGCAGGCACCGGCTTTCACCCAGTCCGCACGGCTGTGATGCTTACCACCCAGACTTTCCGGCCCGATCACATCAATAGACAGATTTTCTGCCAGCCACGCGTAGGACGCCATGCTCTCTTCTTCCATCGGCTCTTCGAACCACGCGAAGTTGAGTTTTTCCAGCGCCTTACCGATGGTCAGCGCCTGACTGCGGCTGTACCAGTGGTAACCGTCGAGCATCAGTTCGATATCCGGCCCGACCGCCTCACGCACGGCGGCGCAGGCTTTGATGTCCATTTTCGGATCCGGTGCAAACGCCACCGGCGGCATCCAGGTGTGCAGTTTGATGGCCTGATAACCGCGCGCCACCAGTTTTTCGGCAAACTGCCCGAATTCATCCGGCGTCGATAGCCCGCCCTTCAGTTCATCGCCACACATGGTGCTGCCGTACGCCGGGACTTTTTCGCGGAATCCGCCCAGCAGTTTATGCACCGGCATATTCAGTTTGCGACCGATAAGATCCCACAACGCCTGCTCGACAAACGACAGCGCCCGCTCGGTCAGCTGATGTGCACTGCCGCGCTGCCAGTGCACCAGATCCTGCCAGAGCCGTTCGCGGTCGAACGGGTTCTGACCCACCAGCACTTTTCTGAAAAAGGCATTCACAACGTGCGGACGCACCACTTCCGGCGGCGCGAACGAATACCCACAATCGCCTTCGTCAGTGGTGATCGTTAACATGGCCATTTTCGCCTGACTTTCTTCACCCGGATGAGAATGACCCGCACTGTCAGAAACGCGACGGGTCGGATAAGTAAAAACAGAGACTTCAACAGAACTTATTTTCACAGCGATACCTGCCATTACTGAGAGAGTTGACGCTCTTCGGAGCGCTCCGTAACTGCGCATTCATTGAGCAGCGTGAGCGCACTCACCCTGCTTTAAAATCGCAATCCAACAATAATAAAATGGTGTTTCATTATCGAAGTTAGCCACTTTACGGGCGCATTTCCACGGCTAAAAGCCGAAAATTTGCGGGTAAGTTTGGGCATATGCACGGGAGACTGTGAGCATTTTCACGAAAGTAAGGTAAAATGTGATCTGTACAGGAAATAGTCGGATGGGGTGTAGGGGAATATCCCGGTCTTCACTTTGTGAGGAGAAAAGTGGGCACAATGAAGCCAATCCGTTAGGCTAGTGTTTTTAGAAAGTGCTTGGTGAACAGCCGGAGTGGGATATGTTGCGCGTTATTGATACCGAAACTTGTGGATTACAAGGCGGCGTCGTGGAGGTGGCCTCGGTCGATATTGAAGACGGAAAAATCGTCAACCCGATGAGTGATCTGGTGAGGCCAGACCGTCCTATCAGCCATCAGGCGATGGCAATACACAAAATTACCGAGGCCATGGTGGCCGATAAACCGTGGATTGAGGAGATCGTTCCACGTTATCACGGCAGTCAATATTATGTGGCTCACAACGCCAGTTTTGACCAACGCATGTTGCCTGAAATGCAGGGCGACTGGATCTGCACCGTGAAACTGGCGCGCCGTTTATGGCCGGGAATTAAATACAGCAACATGGCGCTCTACAAATCTCTCAAGTTGCAAGTGGCAACGCCTGCGGATCTGCATCATCACCGCGCACTGTTTGACTGCTACATCACCGCCGCGTTACTTATCCGCATCATGGAAGAATCAGGCTGGACGCCCGAAGAAATGGTGACCATTACCGGGCGCCCTGCTTTAGTCAGCACCATGATGTTCGGCAAATATCGCGGCAGGAAAATTGCCGAAATCGCTGAAGACGACCCGATGTATTTGCGCTGGATGCTGAACAACATCAAAGAACTCACCCCTGATTTACGCATGACACTGAAGCATTATCTGGAAGGGCAATAACCTCTGAATTTATGATATTTCCCGGCATCTGCTCACGGCCGGTTACCCTAACCTGAGGTAGCCGGTTGATAGCGGTCAAAACCGCCGCTGAACGATTGAATTTAGCAAATTCTGCCGTAAACCTTAACCCGGCACAAATTATAGAGGGAGTTGATCCGTTCAATGCAAAAATCCAAAGAATCACTTTTAACTTTAGCTTTTCGTTTGCAAGTCATTCTTATTTATCTTTCTGTTTTGGTCATAACTCCGAAAAACAACTATTTATTCAATATCATTGCAATAATAGGTGTTCTGGCTTGTTTAGCTTATCTTTTTTGGGAAAAAATTTCAGGACCTAAGATCCGGGCGTTATTTACCAGAAAGTTTGTTAAAAAACAGCCACGGAAGGCCAGGTTTCTCTATACTCAAAATGAAACAATCAGTTTATTGAGCCTCAGCTCAATGTGCTTTTTTTTCATCACTTGCGTCGTAATAAAATTTTGGCATTCAGCATCCGCGACAACGATAGGGACACTCAGTGTCGTGA
>NZ_JAFMOS010000415.1 GCF_019049755.1 Rahnella perminowiae | reverse complement strand
GCCCTCCCCTTCGCAGGAGAGGGAGCCAATCGCGTTGCTTTTACTTCTTCGCAAAGCAGGGAGCTTACTTATCAAACATCTCTTTTCTCAGTAACACGATCTCTTCTGCCAGATCACGGCACAGCATGGCGGTCATCAGATGATCCTGCGAATGCACCATGATTAAATTCACCGGAATTTTGCCTACGCCTTCATCCAGGCTAATCAGTTGTGTCTGCACTTTATGCGCGACACGGGCCGCGTCGTCAGAGGCTTTCAGCATCGCATCGGCCTGCGCCCATTCTTTTTTACGTGCGTGCTGAATGGCCATCATGGCGTTAGATCGTGCTTCGCCGGCGTTGATCAATAATTCCATTACTGTTTGTTCCAGATCGAATTCCATCGAAAACTCCAAATTGGTATACCAGATGAGTGTGAATTCATGATATTGGAATTCCAATATTCACATGTGAGAACGCTGTCACAGAAATTAATTCGTATTACGCTATTTTTTGGCATGCCACATTACGTAAGTAATCCCGAAATATGGCCGACAGGATGATATACAGAACCGGACTCTGACCCTGCTTCGTACGACACCTTTATTCCTCATGCCATGTAAAAGGTGAAGACGAAACCAACACCTGTGAAGTATAGAAAAAAGAAAATGAGGTGCTGTCATGTCATTGAAAGATCGCTTTATCGATTCGCTGGGGGGATTCGCCAATACCTTTAATAGCTTCAGATACATCATGGCTATTAAGGCGTCTTTTATCACGTTAATGCCCGTCATTATTGTGGGGGCATTCTCAGTTTTAATTTCAAACATGGTGATGGATCCGAAAAACGGCCTAGCACATTTTGAAATGTTCTCCTGGCTGGCAACACTCAAACCCATCATGAGCAGTATTAACTATGCCACGCTGAGTTTTCTGACCATTGGCGCGGTGTTTTTAATTGGTATTGAACTGGGAAAAATTAACGGTTCGCGTTCGTTATTTCCCGGCCTGCTGGCGGTGATTTGTTTTATCGCTGTTACGCCAACCACTGTCGATATGATGGTTAACGGCCAGATGCAGGAAGTGAAAGATGTGCTGGCAAAACAATTCTCCGATACGAAAAGTCTGTTCCTCGGCATGTTTATTGCCATTTTGTCGGTTGAGATTTATTCCCGTCTGGAGCGGGTTAACAGCCTGCGCATAAAAATGCCGGAGAGCGTGCCACCCAATGTGTCGGCATCCTTCTCGGCTCTGATCCCCGCCATTATTACCGTGGTTCTCGTTGCCACCTTCGGCTTTGTTTTCCATCGCGTTACCGGCATGTATTTGTACGACGCGGTGTATCAGGTGATCCAGCGTCCTCTGGAATCGGTAATGCAAAGCCTGCCGGGTATTTTGCTGCTGATGTTTGTCGCGCAGCTGTTCTGGGTGATTGGTATTCACGGCAACCAGATGATTAAACCGATCCGTGAACCGCTGTTGCTCGGCGCCATCATGGTTAACATGACCGCATTTGAGCAGGGTCATGAAGTGCCGAACATCATCACCATGCCGTTCTGGGATGTCTATATGAGTATCGGTGGTTCAGGGTGCACTATCGGTCTGCTGCTGGCGGTGATGATTGCTACCCGCCGTAAAGAAATGCGCGAAATTGCCAAACTGTCGCTTGGGCCAAGCTTCTTTAACATCAATGAGCCGGTAATTTTTGGTATGCCGATCATGCTCAACCCGATCCTCGCCATTCCGTTCATCATCACGCCGCTGATTACCGGCACCATCGGCTACTTTGCCACCAGCCTCGGATTCGCCGGACGTGCGGTGGTGATGGTACCGTGGACCACACCGCCGGTGATCAATGCCTGGTTGTCGACTGCCGGGTCGATGGGGGCGGTGATCACCCAAATTGGCTGCATTCTGGTGGCGGTACTGATCTATCTGCCGTTCGTGAAAGTGGCCGCGCGTCGTGCCGATCAGGCGCAGCTGGAAGCCGCGCAACAAAGCCAGAAACAGGCCGCCACGGCGTAAAACTATTCGGACAAAGAGGAACGTTATGAGTCAGGTTTCAATCGCCATTCCCGAGGGATTTATTCTCGGTGCAGCAGCCTCTGCATGGCAGACCGAAGGCTGGAGCGGCAAAAAAGACGGGCAGGATTCGTATCTGGATCTCTGGTACAAAAATAACCGCCACGTCTGGCACAACGGCTACGGTCCGGCGAAAGCCACCGATTTTATCAATCGTTATCAGGAAGATGTGGCGCTGATGAAAGCCAGCGGACTGAGCCACTACCGCACGTCCGTCAACTGGTCACGCTTTCTGACAGATTACGAACTGGGTACCGTCGATGAAGAGTATGCCGCATATATTGACGACCTGCTCGATGAAATGAAACGTCACGGCATCGAACCGATGTTGTGCCTGGAACACTATGAATTACCGGCGTTTCTGATCGAGAAATACGACGGCTGGAGTTCGAAAAAAGTTGTCGAATTATTTGTGTTGTACGCAGAAAAAGTCTTTGAGCGCTATGCCGGAAAAGTCAGTCGCTGGTTTACCTTCAACGAACCGGTGGTGGTACAAACCCGTGTCTATCTGGATGCAATTCGCTGGCCGTTTGAACAAAATACCGCCAAATGGATGCAGTGGAATCATCACAAAGTGTTGGCGACCGCCAGCGTTGTCGAACTGTTCTACCGTAAAGGCTATAACGCCTCGGGCACGGTGGGGGTCATTTTAAATCCGGAAGTGACTTACGCCCGCTCAACAGCAGCACATGATCAGCAGGCGGCACATTTATACGATTTATTCTATAACCGCGTATTTTTAGATCCGATGATTAACGGCGAATATCCGCAGGAGTTGTTGGAATTACTGCAAAAGCATGGCGTGCATTTTGATTATTCCGCAGAGGAACTGGCCGTTATTCGGAACAATACTGTGGATGAAGTGGGTATTAATCTCTATTACCCGCACCGGGTGAAAGCACCTTCCCGCGAATGGAATAAAAACACGCCATTCCATCCGGCGTATTACTACGAACACTTTGAATTACCCGGTCGCCGGATGAATAAATCGCGTGGCTGGGAAATATACCCGAAAATTATTTACGACATGGCGATGCGCATTAAAACCGAATACGGAAATATTGCGTGGTTTGTGGCGGAAAACGGCATGGGTATCGAAAATGAAGATCAGTTCCGCGATGCCATCAGCGGGGAAATTCAGGACGACTATCGTATTGAATTTATTGCCGAGCATCTTTACTGGACGTTAAAAGCGCGGGAGGACGGCGCCAATTGTCAGGGATATATGCTCTGGGCCTTTACCGATAATGTCTCGCCAATGAACGCCTTTAAAAACCGTTACGGACTGATCGAGATTGATCTGGAGAACAACCGTGATCGCCGTCAGAAGAAATCATCTCACTGGTTTAAATCGCTCAGTGAAAGTGGTGTGTTGTCTTTAACGCTGGATGACCAGGAAAAATAACCTAAGGAAATACCATGAAACGAATTGTTTTAGCTTGTTCGGCAGGAATGTCCACGTCACTGGTGGTCACCAAAATGGAAAAAGAAGCCGCTGCCCGGGGTATGGAATATCAGATCTACGCGATCCCGGAAAACAATCTGCGCGATGAGCTTGAGGCGTATGGACGCGATATCGTCGCCGTGCTGCTCGGGCCGCAGGTGCGTTTTAAGCTGACGGAGAATAAAAAGCTGACCGATGAACACGGTATTCCGATCGCAGTGATCGACATGGTGGCTTACGGCACGTTAAACGGTGCAAAAGTGCTGGATCAGGCACTATCTCTGATACAGTAACATCCGGTCTTTCTTGTTTCGTGTATCAGGGTGATTGTGTGGAAAAAGGTGTGGTTTCGCAGGACAAAAAGCAGTATCAGGAAATCGGGCACGACCTGCGTGAGCAAATCAAGCAAGGGCATTTTGCCGTGGGATCCCGCCTGCCGCCCGAACGCAATATGGCGGAAAACTACGGCGTCAGCCGGACGATAGTGCGTGAAGCCTTACTGATGCTGGAACTTGAGGGCACAGTCGATATCCGTCAGGGTTCCGGCGTGTATGTGATCCGCATTCCTTCTCAGGAAGAAGGGGAAGACGAGCTGATGTATCAGGGGCAGATCGGGCCCTTTGAAATCTTACAGGCGCGGCAGTTGCTCGAAAGTAATATTGCCGCGTTTGCCGCCAAAATGGCGACCAAAGCGGATATCGAAAATCTGCGTCGCACGCTTGAGCAGGAACAAACCGCTATCGTGGCTAACGATGAAAGCGGTGACAACGACAAGTTGTTCCACCTGCTGATTGCCGGTGCGACACAAAACCAGATGCTGCTCGATTCGGTGAAAAATATCTGGATGCACCGGGATTCCAGTCCGCTGTGGAAACAGTTACACAGCCATATTGCTACCCGGGGTTACCGCCTGAAATGGCTGGCTGATCATCAGAATATTTTGGCTGCCCTGCGCCGCCGCGACGTCATGGGCTCGTACCAGGCGATGTGGCAGCATATGGAAAATGTAAAAAATACACTGATGGAATTGTCAGATGTTGATGCGCCGGAGTTTGACGGGTATCTGTTTGAATCTGTACCGATTTTTCAGGGAAAGCTGGTCTGAACACCATGAAGATTATTAATCTGAGTGAACGTCCTGAATTTCAGGACGCGGTGACAGACTGGCTTTGGCGGGCGTTTGGCAGCGAAAATAGTCGCGAATTTTTTGCCAGTGTGGTGCGAAGCAGCCTGTCCGGCGCGGACTTACCGCAAACTTTTATTGCACTCGACGAAGGTAGACTGGCAGGCACCGTGGGGTTATGGCGCTGCGATTTAATCAGTCGTCAGGATCTTACCCCGTGGCTGGCGGCGTTATACGTGGATAAGCATTTCCGCTCGCGCGGACTGGGGCAGCAGTTACAGCAGTTTGTGCTGGAACAGAGCCGCCGCAGCGGCTTCCGGGAGTTATATCTGTACGCCGACTTCACCGGTTATTACGAACGTTTTGGCTGGAAATACATCGGCGATGCCCTGGATTACCCGGATAAGCCGGTGCATCTTTTTCATCAACTTCTTTAGCTGTTGGCCGGGCTGCTCACCGAGTGACGCCGCACCAGCGTCGGGCTGAACAT
This sequence comes from Rahnella perminowiae, assembly GCF_019049755.1. GTDB lineage: Bacteria > Pseudomonadota > Gammaproteobacteria > Enterobacterales > Enterobacteriaceae > Rahnella > Rahnella perminowiae. Next base: position 3,262 of record NZ_JAFMOS010000415.1, on the reverse strand, counting down.
GTGAGTGGTTTCCGGTAACGGCTGACCATTTGCCAGCGCTAATGCCAGTTGCGCTGCCTGACTTGCCATGGCCACGACCGGATAACGTACGGTGGTCAGACGCGGGCGCAGGTAGCGCGAAATCAGCACATCATCAAAGCCAATCAGCGAAATTTCGCCCGGTACATCAATACTGTTATCGCTTAAGACTGATAATGCACCGGCGGCCATCGGGTCGTTGTAGCAGGTCACTGCCGTAAAACCTTTGCCCAATCCTAATAAGTCCGCCATGGCTTTTTCGCCTCCGATTTCATCGGGTTCGGCGTATGCAATCAGCTTGTCATCGACCGGGATGTTGTGTTCGTTAAGGGCGTCGATATAGCCCTGAAGGCGGTCGCTGGCATCAGAAATGCCATGGTTAGAACACAAAATCGCGATGCGCTGATGCCCGGCCTGGATCAGATGACGCGTCGCCAGCCAGGAACCGTAGCGGTCATCGAGTGCAATACAGCGCTGTTCGAAGCCCGGTAACGTGCGGTTAATCAGCACCATTCCGGGGATTTGCTGCATCAGGCTGGTCAGCTCATCTTGCGGGAGCATTTTGGCATGCACGACTAATGCCGCACAGCGGTGGCGGATCAATTGCTCAATGGCCTGACGCTCTTTTTCAACGTTGTGATAACCGTTACCAATCAGCAGAAAATTACCGGTGGCATAGGCGACCTGTTCAACCGCTTTCACCATCGCACCGAAAAAGGGATCGGATACATCAGCCACGATCAGCCCCAGTGTTTCGGTCGCCTGCTGGGCGAGGGCACGGGCGTTGGCATTGGGATGATATTGCAGATGTTGCATGGCGTTCTGTACGGCTTCCCGCGAGCTGTCGCTGGCTTTCGGGGAATGGTTAATCACGCGTGATACGGTCGCAACCGATACGCCTGCCAGTTTTGCTACATCCTTAATCGTTGCCATAACACTTCTGTTTCCGTGAGGGTAATCGTTTACACGGACCAGTTTTGCGGAAAAGACCGCTGGCTGCAAGGATGCTGATCGCAACTTTAGGATGTAAGCGGGATGTAACGGGAAAAATACCTGAAGGTTTTGCGCCTCCCCTGCGCAGGCGGCGGCGGGGAGAGCGATTTTGCTGGGAAACGATTTCCGGCGTAAACGTCAATCTGGTTTCATTCTGACTACACCCTTCCTTCCTCCTTAATCCACTGCATAAAATCATCGATAAACACTCTTGTTTTAAGTGGCAGCAGTTTATTGGGAAGGGTGATTGCGTAGGTGTTACGCGGCAGGGGATTCTCCACTCGCCATTCAGGCAACACGCGATGCAATTTACCATTAGCGATATATCGGTTGGCGATGAAAGTGGGGATCAGCGCAATGCCGACACCCTGCAAGATGGCATCAATCATGGCGTCGCTGTTATTGATCATCAACCGTGGAACCAGCGTCACAGTCTCCACTATATCATTGTGCCAAAAACGCCAGGCACCGCGAAATTGCCGTTCATCGGGGAAAAAAATGTTGTGTTTGGTGAGTGCAGCCGGGAAATCGGGCAGTACTTCGTCGTAATCCGCAGCACAAACCAATACATAATCGATAGGCATCAGGGCACGGGCTACCATATTCTCCGGTGGACTTTCGGTTACGCGCAGTGCCAGATCGTAGGCGTCCTGCGTCAAATTAGTGACGCGATCGGTCAGCGAAAGCTCGACGTTTATTTCCGGATAGCGGCGTAAAAATGCGGGCAGAAAAGGGGTGAGCAGAATCTTACCGAGTGTGTTTGGCGCGGTGATACGCAACACACCCTGAGGGGTATCGCTGAAGCTATCCGCCCGGGAGAAAAGTGTCTGCGTAGCGGACAGTACCGTCAGCGCCTGCTGGTAAATTTCCAGTCCGATCTCGGTTATGGCGACAGAGCGGGTCGAGCGGGTAAATAACACCACATTGAGGCGTTTCTCCAGACGGTCAATCATCCGGCTCACAGAAGAGGGGGCCAGCGAAGTCTCCCGTCCTGCTGAAGAAAAACTTCCTTTTTCAACCACCTGAATAAAAACGGACAAACTGGGAAGGAGTTCGGCTAACTCATTTGTGCTTTTCACGCATAGCTCTTTTGTTTCTGGAATATCTATCCAAATTATCATCAAGCCGTATGATGTTCAACAGAGGCAACCTCTGGTAAGAATTAGTCATAATAATCAATTTAATTAACAGGTTAGCTATGTTGAACCAAACGGTTATTGAACGGATCCGCCAGCACGATGTGCTGAATGTTGGTGTTAGTCTGGGTTTTAAAGGATTGTCGTTTCGCAATGTATTACACAATTGCTGGGAAGGGTTCGACATTGATTTAGCCCGGGCGGTAGCAGTGGCGGTGTTAGGTGATGTCGGAAAAATTCATTATATGCCGTTGCAGTCCGGTGACCGGTTTCGGGCGCTGCGTGACGGAGTGATTGACCTGGGGTCATTTAATTCCAGCATAACCTTCCAGCGTGAATCTGAGTCAGAAGTGAGTTTTGTTCATCCGATGCTGTTTGATGGCGAAGTGCTGATGACACCTGCGGGTAATTTGCTCGAACCCGTTGAACAGGTAAAGTATACCCGCGAGCGCCGGATAGCGGCCATGCGGGGATCCACCACCGAAGAGAATCTGAAGCGTTACTTTGGAAATTTAAATCTCTCTTGCGAGATCCGACTGTTTGATTCGCCGACTCAGGCCCGTCAGGCTTATCAGCTAGGCGAATGCAATATCTACTGTCTCGATTCCTATTTGCTGGCCGGCGAACGTGCTCAGCTGAAAGATAAAGAAGCGCATATTATCTTGCAGGATCGTATCTCGCTGGAAGCCATGTCACCGGCAGTGTCCTCGCATGACACGCAGTGGCTGAAAGCAGTGACCTGGATCATGCGTACGCTGATAGAAGCGGAAAACTTACAGGTCACCAGCAAAAATATTCTTGAAATGAGTCAGGAGGCGACGGGCTACCTGCGCACTTTCCTTTACCCGTCAGAGCAGCATTGTAAAAATCTGGGGCTGCGTCCGGATTTTATCCGCGCGATCATTCATCAGGTCGGAAATTACGGTGAAATATTCCAGCGTAATTTAGGTAAATACTCAGAGCTTAATCAGGAACGTCGGGATAATAATTTATGGTCTCAGGGGGGGATGCTGTATTCGCCTTTATTTATCTGACATCTTATTTTACCCAAGTTAATTTAATAACGCATTTTTTTTACGATTATCATTTTAATATTCTTTGGCAGGAACGTCATG
>NZ_JAFMOS010000416.1 GCF_019049755.1 Rahnella perminowiae | reverse complement strand
GCCCGCCCTGCGTCCTGCTAGTGCGCTGATTTCAAGATTTAGATTCATGCCGATGGTAACGGATGATGCAACAGCTAAAGAAAACCCGACATTTGTGAGTGAACTTGCAGCAATATGGACATTCACAGCCATAAGCCGCTGCTTGATGTGTTCTAATTGAGCAGTTGTTTTAAATTTAAATATTTCTCCGAAATATATTTTAAGCATGTCGTACGCAATATTGCCATTTTGTAGAAGATGGTAAACTCCTTTAGAAAATCGAATATCCTCAGTCTTTTGTTTCTGACAGACGTCCTGATATTCATCCGTGAAACAGGATGTGTAATACAATGCACGCTGTGCGCCTGCACCTATCGTTTCAATCTGATTTGATACCGCTTCTCTAACACCCGTTAATGCGTGATCGAGCTTTAACGCAAGAATCTTATTGGCCTGTAAATGGCTGATAATTTCATCATTACCGTACATAATCATTCCTTGCTTATGCCATTAAGTCCGTATGGATATTCAATTTACCATAACATGCGCTCACCGCGCGCTTTTCCCCTGAAGACACCCTTTCTTGCGGCTTATCCGACACAACGTCAGGCTGGTCTGTACGTTTCCAGTACTTTGATTGGCACTTTCATACATTTAATCATCGATTCTGGCCGCTCAATCTTTGCTGTTAGCGCTGTTCTCAACAGATCCGCTATCACTATGTGTTTAGGTTCAATAGCCAGGTCATGTAACGTAAATACTAAATCTCCAACAATCCGGCACATTTGATCGTACAGTTGGTCCGTTTCCTCTGTACTTATAGCAACTTCATAATTGTTTGTATCGGTTGTATATTATCAAACATTCCTAATTAAATTGCGGTTAAGTTGTATTTATGTGCGTTAGCACATGAAGCCGACAAATAGTGTCACATAGGATACCTCAGCTTATGGTCGCCGGTGACGCGGCGCCCCCCCGCCCTGCAAGACCATTCCTGTTAACACCAACGATACGCTAATGTACGCGGTCGGAGTGGTCCTGGCGAAGCCAGCGCGTATCTCCGCGTTAGCGGCAAAGGCGCTTACGAGCGTGTACTCTAAAACAAAAGGAAAACCTCTCAAAGCGACACAACCGCAGTAGTTACAACATTCATCCTAAAGCCACTCTGTTCCGGGCCTTTGGCCCGCGGGCGCGGCTTTTCAGGGCGGCCAGGTTCCACACGGGTGTTACCGCTGTGCACGGTCCGTTATTAAGGGCCAGCTCGGAGCTTCAGATTTGCACGGAGTAGTAGAAGGAAATCATGTGAATGTTGTAACTAAATACGGTTTGTTAAAAGCCTGCATTGCAGGCCTTTTTAAGAGAGGAAATTTACGCGGCGACCTTACTGCACATATCGGCGCACTGCCGGCAGCGCTTCGCACAGTACTGACAGTGGTCATGCTGATGTTGCGAACATTCCTCAGCACAGGCGGTACAAATGTCCGCACACAGATAACATATCTGTTGCGCATAGCCGCTTTGGAGCGCCAAAAAATGCGCGGCAAGACGACAAATCGCGGCGCATTGCATGTCCAGCCGGATACAAGCTTTCATCATGCCAATGTCTTCTTCGTTAAGGCAGGATGTAGCACAGTGATCACATGCTTCTGCGCATTGATAACATTCATCGATAATCTCCTGATTATTGATCTTCATACAAGCCTCCTAATTAAATTTAACAGCTTTAAAAGTCTGAATAATATTTCACGATAAGCAAGTTCAGAGTACCATAATAACAATTTATTATAAGAGACTCCTGATGAATAATCATTTAATACAAACAGGGGCTTGCTATACATTTAAATGTCAGGACTGTCATTGTTATCCTTTTTAATCACATTACACGCAATACCTGTGGCTATACTTTAAGTTCGATTAATATGACGGGAGGTTGTTGTAATGACAGGCATCACTGATCAAGATAAAAGTAAATCCGGGCATGATCATGAACGGGATAAGGATATTCATAAGCGGGAAAGGAATAAACCTCAACCAGATTATCAAAAATATCATCCTGCAGATGCACCGGAGTCAGGCGATAAAAAGTTGTAATATAAAGATATATATCCTGCGATATGTAATGAAATGCGTTTCAGCAGGCAGCCATGTTCCACGGTTCTCACGGTTGTCTGTTCTAAGCCCTGTTGATATAGCACTCCACGCCGGGGATAATTCCATGCTTTTATGATCCTGACGCCAATATATCAATAAGATAAGGTATCTTCGCTTAGCCCTCCCTTTTTCCTGATTTACAGATTTATCTGAAGAATATGTAAATCTGGCGTTATTAATTGAAGAAAAAAGCATGTTAGCTAAGCTCATATACATAACCTTACAAACCAGCAGGGCGGAAATTGCCTTTTTCATTAACCGGAACGCGGGGGTTTAATGAACCAACAAACATGCATGATTTTGTATAACGGCGAGCCTTTAACGGGGAGGATTAATCAACCGCTGATTGATTTTCTGCAAGAACAGGGGAAAAAACTGCCGCATGTTTGTTATCACCCTGCGCTGCCACCGCTGGAAACCTGCAATGTGTGCTGGGTAGAAGCGGATGGTGAAAAAGTGCGCGGTTGCACGCTCACTACCTATGATGGTCTTGCAGTGAACAGTCAGAGCGACGCCATGCGCGCAGCGCAGGAAGAAGGGATGGTGAAAAAGTGCGCGGTTGCACGCTCACTACCTATGATGGTCTTGCAGTGAACAGTCAGAGCGACGCCATGCGCGCAGCGCAGGAAGAAGGGATGGATCGCATACTTAACCGCCATGAGCTGTATTGTACGGTTTGCGAACACAACACCGGTGACTGCACCCTGCACAATACTGTCGCCGATATGCATATCCCGATTCAGTATTACCCTTTCGAGCGAAAACCCTACGGGAAAGACCATTCTAACCCTTTTTATACTTACGACCCGGATCAGTGCATTCTCTGTGGTCGCTGCGTTGAAGCCTGCCAGAACGTTGAGGTGAATGAAACGCTGACCATCGATTATACCGAAGCTCATCCGCGCGTACGCTGGGATGGCGGGACTCAAATCGCCGGTTCAAGCTGCGTCAGTTGTGGGCATTGCGTCACTGTGTGCCCGTGCAACGCACTGTTGGAAAAAACCATGCAACCGGATGCCGGTCCGTTTACCGCCATGCCTGAACCGGTTAAACGTCCGCTGATCGATTTCGTTAAAGCCCTGGAGAACAGTATTGGCGCGGAGCCGGTGACGGCTATTTCCCTGATCGATAATGCGCTGCGGCAGGCGGAAATCAAGCGGACGAAGACGGTATGTACGTATTGTGGCGTAGGATGCAGTTTCGAAATGTGGACGCGTGACCGCCATATACTGAAAGTGCAGCCTGTGGCGGAGGCGCCGGCAAACGGTATCTCGACCTGCGTAAAAGGAAAATTTGGCTGGGATTTTGTCAACAGCCCGGAACGGCTGACCACACCACTGATCCGCGAAAATGGACGCTTCCGCCCTGCCAGCTGGGACGAAGCGCTGGAGACCGTTGCCCGCCGGTTGCGTGAAATCGCACAACGTCATGGGGGAGACGCCATCGGTTTTATTGGTTCAAGCAAGGCCAGCAATGAAGAAGCTTACCTGACGCAAAAAATTGCCCGCCTGATTTTTGGCACCAATAATGTAGATAATTCCTCACGCTACTGCCAGAACCCGGCCACACAGGGGCTGTTCCGCACGGTCGGCTATGGTGGCGATGCGGGAACCATCAAAGATATGCAGCAGGCTGACCTGATTATCACGATCGGCAGTAATCTGGCGGAAAACCATCCGGTGATTGCCTCACATATCAAGCAGTCACATAAACACCGGTCGCAAAAACTGCTGGTGGTCGATCCCCGGCGGCATGAAATGGCCGACCGCGCAGATCTGTTCCTGCAAATCAAGCCGGGAACCGATCTGGTCTGGGCTTCGGCCATGTCACGTTACATGTTTGACCACGGTTATGCCGATGAAGAGTTCCTGAACCAGCGGGTCAATCAGGTCGCGGAATATTATGCCTCTCTTATGCCGTTCACGCTGGAATATGCGAGTGAGATCACGGGCCTGAGTGTCGAAACACTGGTATCAGCCGCGGAGATGATCGGCCAGGCGAAAAGCGTCTGTCTGCTGTGGGCGATGGGGATCACCCAGCACAGCCACGGAGCCGATACCAGCACGGCGCTGTCGAATTTACTGCTGGTGACCGGCAATTATGGCCGTCCGGGCACCGGCGGTTATCCGATGCGCGGCCACAACAATGTTCAGGGGGCCAGTGATTTCGGTTGCCTGAGTAATGTTTATCCCGGCTATGAAAAAGTCACCGACCCGGCGGTGCGTGAAAAGTGGGCGGAAGCCTGGGGCGTCGACCCTGCGGCACTCTCTGACAAGGCGGGCGCAGACAATTTTAAGATGATACAACAGGCCGATAAAGGTGCGCTGAAGGCGATGTACATCATCGGAGAGGAGACCGCATTTTCCGATGCAGATTCGACGAATGTTCATGAGGCTTTCAGCAAACTGGAATTTATGGTGGTCCAGGACATTTTTATGAGCCGTACCGCAGAATTTGCAGATGTGGTGCTGCCTGGTTGCCCGTCTGTCGAAAAAGAAGGCACCTTCGTGAATACCGAACGGCGTATCCAGCGTTTTTATGAGGTAATGAAACCGCTGGGTGAAAGCCTCCCGGACTGGAAAATCCTGACGATGCTGGCCTCCAAACTTGGCCATCCCTGGTATTACCAGCATCCTGGCCAGATTATGCAGGAAGCGGCAAATATCGCCGGGATTTTTGCAGGTGTCAGTTATGAACGCCTGTCCGGATGGCACTCTCAGCTTTGGCCGGTCAGTGCTGACGGTAAAAGTACGCCGCTGCTGTATACCGACAAATTCCAATTTCCCGATGGCAAAGCACGACTGTATCCGCTTGAGTGGCATCCGCCCATGGAGGAATCCGACAGCGAATACGATTTGCTGCTCGATAACGGCCGCATGCTTGAGCACTTCCAGTCAACTAATCAGACCGGCAAAGGAGGAAGGATCACTTCCCTTTCGCCAAACTGGTATGTGGAAGTGGGCCCTCAGCTGGCGGCAGAACGTCAGTTACAGGAAGGGGATTGGGTACGCCTGACTTCGCGCCGCGGCTCGCTGGAAGTGCCGGTGCTCATCACGGACCGTGTGGCCGGTAACGTGTTGTTTATTCCCATTCATCATGGAAAACCCGGCGTGAATGGCCTGACCGGAGAGCACCACGATCCGGACGTGAATACCCCGGCTTATAAGGAAATCGCGGTCACGATGACCAAACTGGAGCGGACTCCGCAACCTGATCCCCTGCCGCGAGAAAACTTCCGCTATGGTCAGCGCACCCCGATCAACCAGGTGCCAGCAGAAGATAAATGGCGTCAGGATGGTTATCGCCTGCCGCCTGAACATGTTGAACATCCGGAGAAATTCTAATGGCTGAACGACAGGAATATCAGGTGCCGCCTGCCAGCACCGAAACAACCGCACAGGAAATGCTGCATACCTTAACCGAGAGCCTGCATGAGCATGGGTTTTTACGTTTGCTGAACGATGTGGTACGGGCAAATACGGATATCGCGCGTATTCTGGTCGCCGGGATGAATCAGCCCGGCAGCCAGAATGCCATGCAAAACCTGTCCCTGCTGTTTATCACGCTGAGCAAAATCCCGCCGGAGCATTTTAATCATCTGCTGCAGGCGCTCAAATCCGGCGTTATGGCGGTACGCCAGGATAATGAGCGTAACGAACCGAAACACGAAGAGACGGCGCCCGGGGTACTCGGCATGATGAAACTGCTCAATGATGAGGCGTTATGGCGTGGGCTGATGCCGATCGTTAACGGCCTGAAAGCCTTTGGGGAAGAGATACAGAAAGAAGAGCAGAAACCTGTGACCCGAAATACCGGTAAAGAGACGCATGAGTGAAGCTGACTGGGTGTTACTGCTGTCACGCGGACAGTTTGCGCTCACTATGGGAATGCACATCACGCTGGCTGCACTGACCTTAGGACTGGCTCCGTTTCTGGTATGGTTCGAAACCCGCTGGCTATGGGGTAAACAGGCAGCCTCGGGTACTGCCCTGCACTTCTGGCTGAAAATTTTTGCCATCACCGTTGCCGTTGGGGCCGTTTCCGGCGTAGTGATGGAATTTCAGTTCGGCACTAACTGGTCGGTATTTTCGCAAAAAGCAGGCGGCATTATCGGGCCACTGCTGTTTTATGAAGTGCTGATCGCCTTTTTTATGGAATCTGGGCTGACGGGCGTGATGCTATTCGGGATGGGGAAGATCCCGCCGAAGTGGCATTTTGTTATCACCTGTCTGGTCGCAGCCGGAGCATTGTTCAGCGCCTTCTGGATCCTTGCCGCTAATTCCTGGATGCAGACGCCGGCGGACTTTATGCGTGACGCAAACGGTAATTTCCATCCCACAAACTGGATGGCGTTTCTTTCAGCCCCCTCTTTCGCTTGGCGCTTTTTCCATATGGTGCTGGCCTCACTGATTGCTGTCGCATTTATGATTGCCGGTATTGGCGCATGGCGTCTGCTTCATCATCCCGCTGAAGCCACCTCAAGGATCATGGTGAAAGCAGCCATCTGGTTCGCGGTTGTTGCAACGCCGGTACAAATCGTGGTCGGTGATCAGCATGGGGAAAATACGCTTCACTATCAGCCTCAGAAAGTGGCCGCGATGGAAGGAAGCTGGCATCAGCCCGCCCCCGGAGAAGGTGAACCTCTGCGGCTGTTTGCCTGGCCGGATCAACAGGCGCAACGCAATCAGCTGGAAATAGCGATACCGATGATCGGTTCTCTTTATCTTCGCCATAATCTGACCGGTCATATTAAGAGTTTGAGTGAATTTCCTGAGCATGAACGTCCTCCCGTCGCTGCGGTTTTTTTCTCGTTTCGTATCATGGTGGGATTGGGGTTACTGATGTTGATGACCAGTGCGGTAGCGGCGTACCGGCTTAAACGCGGCAGATTGTTTGATGCCAGACTATTGCTCTGGTGGCTGGTCTGGACGTCTCCGTCAGGTTTTATTGCCATGCTGGCCGGCTGGCTGGTCACCGAACTTGGCCGTCAGCCCTGGACAATTTTTGGCATGCTGCGCACCGCCGAGAGTGTATCCTCAATGCCACTCTCATGGGTCATCACCTCATGTTGCGGTGTAATAGTGATTTATGGTCTGGTCTTCGGTTTTGGTTTGCGGCACTTTCTGCGCTACGCCTCCGGTCCTTTACCTCAGGGATCGGATGTGGTGGTGACCGCGATACCGACCTCAACCTGAGGAGCTCGTGATGGAATGGTTAGCCGATCTCTCTGCGGCGATGCTGTTATTTTCATTGCTGATGTATCTGATGCTCGACGGTACGGATTTAGGTGCCGGGATGCTGCTTATTTTCTTTAACGATGAGAAACAAAAGCGGTCCATTGTAAAGTCAATGCTACCCATCTGGGATGCTAATGAGACATGGCTGGTGTTGCTGGCCGGCGGATTGTTTGCACTTTTTCCTGCCGCTTATGCCCGCCTTTTCAGTGCCCTGTATATCCCGGTATTTGTAATGTTGCTCAGTCTGATTTTACGCGCATTAGCGCTGGAATACCGGGATACGGTCTCAGGGAGGATTCGTGCCTGGCTTGATAAACTTCTGCCAGCGTCTTCTGCTCTTGCCGCATATTGTCAGGGGATCTGCGCAGGTTTAGTCGTCAGCGGTAATATTGCCGCTGGCGCGTATTCCTGGCTGGGCTTATATCCGATGCTCAGTGGTATAGGGTTGATCTGTGCGTATATGTTGCTGGGCTGCGGCTGGATACGCTGGCGCGTCGCTGAAAATAAGGAAAAACGCACCCTCAGACTTACCCGTTATTTTTTACTGCTGAGTCTGGGTTTGTTTTTAATTATACAATGTATGAATCCTGCACCGTGGCAGCAGGTATGGCAACTGGCCTGGGGTAAGGGGTTGATCCTATCAATTGTCCTGTTATGGCTTTTTTCGCTTTTGGCATTACAGAAGCTTAGCCCGTTCAGACAACTGGCCGTTACTCTTATTTTACTGGCTGCCATCGTTATACAGACCGGGATAGGCATTTACCCTGAGCTTATTCCGGGGGAAATGAACTTACACAGGGTGGCGTCCGGAGGTATAACACAAGCGTTCCTTCTGACCGGCATTGCCTTTATTATTCCGATCACGCTTCTTTACCATAGCTGGGCCTTTTGGGTATTTCGCGGAAAAATAGAAAAGTAATAAAACAATAAGCTATCACCGGGCAGGCATGCTGCTTCAACTGCGTATGTGGTAATAATGCGCAAGTTTATAAAAGGGAGTGGTAATAGCTTTTTTAGGTTAACCAGGCCTTTAT
>NZ_JAFMOS010000417.1 GCF_019049755.1 Rahnella perminowiae | reverse complement strand
TCGAAAGGCTGGATGGAACGGATAAAAACAATATTCCACTGAGAATGGTGTATCTGTTTTGTCTGCTGATGGGCTTCCACGGAAAATATACCGCGCAGGATGCACAGCTTTTGCAGCAACGCATCGAAGATGAGCGGCAGTGCTTGCCGCAAGCCTGGCGACAGTGGCCGAACGATGCCTTGCTGGTTGAACAGGAGGCTGGCGGCGATGATAAAAATAAAACGATAGTGAAAAAGCTCCGCCAGCGTAAAGGATTGTTGCTCACACTGCCTGTGATCACCTATTTAGTGATTTTGTCCACCGGCTTAGGAATATTTTCCAGGTAAACCACTATGTTTAAAAAATTACTTTCCTTTGTCGCATGGACACTATTTCTGTGCCTGTTATTTATTGTTTGCGTCGTAATGTCTGTTGCTTTGGGACAGACTCTTTTGCATGCATTAATACTCTGGCTGATATTGATCCTCGTCGTTTTATTTTCCCGGTTTATCTGGGGGTCGGTTTCCGGTATTGCCCAGATAAAATATATTTCCTCCCTGAAGTCAAAATTTAAACTCACCCGGCTGGAATATGTTTTATTCGAACACTGGAAAACCGGTGCCGCAGTCATTAAGCGCATCAGAAGACGCAAACAACCGCTCCCCTGGTTTGTACTGACTGGTGGACGAAGCGGTAAAACGACGCTGATGGCCGGTGCAGGATTGCCGCTGTTTTCCAATGAGCCTGAAAGCTCCCTGGTGGTACCGACACGGACCTTACGCTGGTGGTTTTTTCGCTCTGTGGGTTTTCTCGATCTCTCCAGCCATTTTCTGAGTAAAACGCCAGCCTTCGAGCGAGGCTGGTTACGTCTGGTGAACTGGTGTGCCCGCCTGCCGGCGCCAGCTGGCATCGTGGTGTGTGTGTCGGTCAGTGAGTTGCTCGAAAAAGATGACGCCGAACTGCATCTGCATGCGCGGCATATCCGTACGCAGATTGAACCTCTGGTCAGTAAAGTCAGACGCCGCCTGCCGGTATACCTGTTTATCACCTGCTGTGATCGGGTACCGGGTTTCAGCAACTGGGCCCATAAACTTTCCGCCGCACAGCGGGAGCAACCGCTCGGTTACTACTGGCGCTATTCCCCTATCGTCGATGGGAAAGATCCGGCCTTGCTGGACCCGCTGTTTACCTGTGTGAAAGACGGGCTGGATAAAGTCCGTGTCAGCATGCTTTCCGGCGGTGAACCGGATGGCGACACGTTGGCGCTGATGGATTTTCCGGAGCAACTGCCCCAATTGCAACCCGCACTGCAACGTTACCTGGCTGCCTTGTGTGAGCCGGACGTTTATTTTCAACCCGCGGCGCTGGGTGGCATCTGGTTTACTGCCACCGAACCCGTCAGCAAAAACAGTGCTTCACGTCAGGCTTTCTTTATCCATGACCTGATGACGCGGTTATTGCCAGCACTCAGCCGTCAGCGTGAAATTGAACCTGTCGGTTTTGGCCGTCGTTATCTGCACAAATGGGGCGCGATGACATTCAGTGCGCTGGCGATCACTTATCTGCTGATTGGTGGTTATTTCACCCGTTGCCTTACTGAGGGTACGCCGGCACAAATGGATGTCGCGGCGCAGGTTCAGCAGCTTGAGAACATCGAAAACTGGCATACGCATCCGCTGAAATATTTTCCTTTTGTCCCCGTTCTCAACCATCGTCATGCGCAGCTTGAGGCCAGCATTCTTGCTGCATCTGTACGCGATAAAGTGAATCTGAATGAGATAGCCGATAATTACCAGCGGCAGTTTACAGATGCCGTTCCACAGCAAAAACGCGTAATGATTCTGGACCTGGCAAGGACGCTTATCACCAAACAGGCCATGTGGGAAAAACAGCCCGTCAGTGAGCTGATAAAACAGGCACCGGTTCCGGCGGCGCTCAGCATGACGGGGGCGACGGTGCCTTTATCACATCAGCAGGACGTGGTGCTGCAACGGGCGCTGCTACAGCTGCCGGAAGGGGGCCAGCAACTGACGGTATTGCGTGAATTGCTGGGCCGTCTGGTCAACAGTGATCCACAGATGGCATGGCTGATAGCCCCTTCAGACGATCTGATGCCGGTGAGTGTGACGGATTTCCTGCCCTCCTCTGAGGACATAACGCAGGTCAGCGGTCTGTGGACCCTGCAGGGCACTGCGCAAATTCAGGGCTGGCTGGAGGATATCCGCCGTGCAGGGGGTGAGCAGGTTCCGATGCCTGAACTGGCAGCCTTTGAACAGCGCTGGCCTGACCTGCGTCAGACGCAATGGATGACGTTGATGCTGGCGATGAACCGGCAAGCCGCCCCTGTGCTGACCAGTGAACAGTGGCAAACCGCGTTGATTGCAATCGACCAGGGTAACAGCCCGTCGATGAAATTTGCCCGTTATGTGAATGAACAACTCGGGGATATCAGCACTCAGGATGCCGCGCAGTGGTTGCGCGAGCTACGCCGGTTGAATCAGTTACAAACCATGTCGGCACAGGGCGCGCGGGTTCCGCACATCAGCAAAATCCAGCAATTCATTCAGAAGAAAATTTCAGTGTTGCTGAAAACCGACAGCAAAACGCTGACACCGGTGCTTTCCGATCTCAATGTGAAAAACTGGAGTGCCTGGAAAACCAGCCTGAATGCGGCGGTTTCGGATGTATTTGCCACTCCGAAAAGCAGCGATCGCCTGACCCGCGGGTTGTTCCAGACCGGTGCGGCGGGAGACAGCAATCCTTTACAACTGCTGGACAGCCGTTTCAACGTGCTGCGTAAAAGCTTATCTGCGGAACGGGACGATTTTGCCACCAACGCGGTCTGGACGCTCTATCAGAACGATGCACACTGGCTGGTTGCACATGCTATGCAGCGTTCTGCCTGCTGGCTTGAGCAACAGTGGAAAAGCCGGGTCCTATGGCCGATGGAAAATAACGCCAGCCGTCTGGAATATGAGGAGCAACAGGATCTGGCATGGCAATACCTGTCCGATTTTATCCGCGGGCCGGCAAAAAGTGTGCTGGTGGTTGGAGACAACGGGCCAAAAGCAGGCGAGTTCAACGGACAGACGCCGGGACTGACGCCGGAATTTCTGCGAATGGTCAATCATGTTCTGCGTCCGGATGATGTGCTGGCGATGCCTGAACGTGAAAATACCCGCAATGACGATGCACTGGCCTCGCTGAAAGATGAACAAACCGATCTGGAGTCACAGATGGCGGAACTGGAAGCTAAACCGCTGGAACTGACCCTCAAAAGCCTGCCAGCCACCATTCCGGGCGGAGCACGACTGATGCCGGTGGGCACCCGCCTGACGCTGTTTTGTGATGAGCAGCAGTGGAAGCTAAACAGCATGAACTTCAGCGAGCAGGCGACATTCCGCTGGCGTCCTGGTCACTGTAGCCGCGCCACACTGATGATCAATTTCCCCGGTTTTGACCTGACTTATGAATATTTCGGAGACGCCGCCTGGCCGGATTTTCTGCACGATATTTCAGACGGGCAACGCCGCTTTAAAGCAGAGGATTTTCCTGATGAATCCGCGCAACTGGCAGTTCTGGGCATCAGGGAAGTCATGGTGCGTTATCAGTCCGGTCCACAGAACGCCCTCCAGGAACGCTGGCAACAGTGGCAGGCACTCAGTCAGGCGCTGAATGTTAATGCCCAGGCTCAGCAGGAGGCCAGCAGCAGAAAAGCGGAAAAAAAACGACCAACGGCATTGAAGAGCGCGTTCTCACAACTGCCTGTCCGTATCACCGAATGTCACTGAATGCCTGATTCAGGGCACGATTGTAAAAATTAAACGGGATTATTTATGGGTAATTACCTGAAGAAGATTGTTGAGAAAATGAATGTCGAAGCCCGTGAGTGCCTTGACGCTGCGATCAGCCTTGCCGTCAGCCGTACGCATCACGAGGTAGACATTGAGCATTTACTGCTTGCACTGGTGACCCGTAATCCTGCGCTGATTGAGCAACTCTGCCTGGATGCGGGCCTGCGTGGCGATACGCTGATTGATGCGCTGAAAATCAGCCTCAATCATCTGCGTAGCGGCAATACACGTAGCCCGGTATTGTCAGAATTGCTGGTCGAACATCTGGAGAAGTCCTGGCTGCATGCCAGTGCCTGTTGGCAGCAAACAGAACTGCCGGTACAGGCCTTACTGGGTAGCCTGATTACCAGTGAAAAAGACAATCAGAACCCCCTGTCACCCGCCTTACAACAGGCACTACTGTGTCAGGCTGAACGTGCTGACCGGTTGTTGCATGATGCCTGCAGACCGGAACAGGCCACGAATCATCCTGCTGCGCCCCGTCACACCGCTGATTCAGCGGTGATGAAATTCACCCGAAACCTGACTGAAGAGGCGCGTCATTCGGCGCTGGACCCTGCGCTGGGGCGAGAGCAGGAAATTCGTCAATTGATCGACGTGCTGTTACGCCGCCGCCAGAACAATCCTGTGCTGACGGGTGAACCGGGCGTGGGAAAAACAGCTCTGGTTGAAGGACTGGCGCAACGGATTGTGGACGGCACCGTACCGCAAGCGTTGAGGGAAATGGAAATTTTGTCGCTGGATATGGGATTGCTGCAGGCCGGTGCCAGCGTAAAAGGCGAATTTGAAAACCGTCTGCAAACCTTGCTGCGTGAAGTAAAAGAGTACCCGTCTGCGGTTATTCTGTTTATTGATGAGGCGCATACGCTGATTGGCGCTGGCGGTCAGGCAGGGCAAAATGATGCCGCAAACCTGCTTAAACCAGCGCTGGCGCGCGGGGAAATGCGCGTGGTGGCAGCTACCACCTGGGCTGAATACAAAAAATACTTTGAGAAGGATGCCGCGCTGGCGCGTCGTTTTCAGGTGATCAAAGTGGCAGAACCTGATGAAGAGACCGCCACCGCTATGCTGCGGTCGCTGAAACCGGCACTCAGCAAACATCATGGCGTACAGATCCTCGAAAGCGCGCTGGTGGCTGCTGTTCGTCTCTCCAGCCGTTATATTTCTGGCCGCCAGTTGCCGGACAAATCCATAAGCCTGCTGGATACTGCCTGCGCCCGTGTGGCGATTTCTCAGTGCCATGAGCCCAAAGAGATCGAAGATCTCAATGCGATGATCAGCAACATTCACACTGAACGGGAAAGTCTGCTGAAAGAGGGCGATAACCACCCGCGGATAAAATGGCTGGATCAGCGGGAAAGCGAACTGACGCAAAATCTGGAGGCATTGCTGCCGGTCTGGCATCAGCAACAACACATCGTGGCGCAGATTAATCGTATTGAGGATATGACGCAGATTGCCGCATTGCGCGCACAACTCGCTGAGATGCATAAAGATCAGGCGCTGGTGTATGACTGTGTGGATGCGACCTGTGTCGCAGATGTGATTGCCGGATGGACCGGCATCCCGCTGGGCCGGATGATGGAAAAAGAACAGCAACAACTCGGCGATCTGGTCGCACGTCTGGAGAGCCGGGTGATCGGGCAATCCCATGCATTAGCGGACATTGCGCAGCAAATCCGCATCGGTCGCGCCAATCTCGCGGATCCGGTTAAGCCCACCGGCGTCTTTATGCTGGCCGGGCCTTCCGGCGTTGGCAAAACAGAAACGGCGCTGGCCTTGTCGGAACTGCTTTTCGGCGGTGAGCAAAGTTTAATTACCATCAATATGTCTGAATATCAGGAAGCTCATTCAGTGTCTGGCCTGAAAGGTTCCCCGCCCGGGTATGTGGGTTATGGACAGGGCGGAGTGCTGACCGAGGCGGTACGTCGTCGGCCGTACAGTGTAGTCCTGCTCGATGAGGTGGAGAAAGCCCATCCGGATGTGATGGAAATTTTCTATCAGGTATTTGATAAAGGTGTGATGGAAGACGCCGAAGGCCAACTGATCAATTTCCGTAATACCTTGATTATTCTGACCAGTAATCTGGCAAGCGATCGGGTGATGGCTGCCTGCGCTGCCGGAAACAACGATCAGAAAGCACTGACGGCACTCCTGCGGCCTGAATTCGATCAATATTTCCGTCCTGCACTGATGGGACGCCTGCAACTGATCCCTTATCTGCCTGTCGTGGGTGAAACACTGGCAAAAATCATCCGTCTCAAAATCGATAAAGTGTGTAAACGTTTCAGCCGTGCGGGTGAAGGTAACTCCTCCCTGAGCTACAGCGAAAAAGTGGTGGATTTCATCGCCAGCCGTTGCCAGGTCGAGCAAAGCGGGGCCCGCGAAATTGATGCCGTGCTGAACCGGGAGTTACTGCCACTCCTCACCGACCGTTTACTGGCGGTTGAGAGTAAAGCCGATATCCGCCTGCAACTCGGCGTCAGTAAAGGTCAGCTCACATTGTCCAGACAGCCTGCCGCGAAAAATTCAGTGGCTAAACAACCTGTCTGAACGGCAGGAAGAGGATAATCATGAAAAACAGGGTGAATTTACGCGCGTTAAAAATTAACGGCCATGATCCGCGTCTCAGCAAATCGTTTCTGTTGCTGAGCAGTGAGCTGAGCCATCTGAGCGGAAATCTGCCGGCAAAACTGGACTGGCATCTGCTGGAAGAGCGTTGTTTTCAGCTTTTTCATGAATATGGTTATGATCTGCAAAGCGGCATGTGGTTTTGTCTCATCAGTCTGCGACTTAAAAGCTGGAAAGGACTGGCGCTGGCGCTCGAACTGCTGTCAACGGCGTTTACTCACAACAGCCAGCGTTGCTGGCCGCCGTTGACTGCCGTTCAACAGCGTCAGCAACTGATCGACTGGTTCAATGCCAATGTGGCGACACATATCTATACGCTGGAGTACGGGCCGGAAAACAGTGGTGAGATGCGTCAGGTAGAGAGAAGCATTGGTGTTTTGTGCAGTCAGTCAAAAAACCTGCAGTCACGCAGCCATGATTCACTCAATAACCTGCATTATTTCCTGCAAGTCCGCTGCCGTTCCGTGCCGTATCCTGTTCCACCCAAAGTGGCGAAAATCTTGCCGGTTGCGGAGGAAAATACACCGCAACCCGTCAATGAGAAGAAAGCAACGCAGGCGGTGGCCGACATGATATCCGCTGCCGAACCACCAGAAATACAACTGGCTCCTGAACCGCGTCCGCGTCCGTTATTGTGGGCATCGGGGGGAATGGCGGCGGGTATAGCGGTTTGTGTCGTGGCAGTAGCGCTCTGGTCTTCATCACAAACACTAAGCTTGAGTGAAAAGCTGAGTTTGCCCTTAATGGCGTTACAACATAGTGAACGTCAGTTGAATGATGCCTGGGAGAATGCTCCTGCATCTGACCTGAATGCACAAAAAGAGGCGGTGTTAGCCCATGCCGCACCGGTTCTGTCGTGGATCAGTGAGCAACCCGCAGATATGCTGCTGCGTCAGGGCGAGATATTATCCGACCATCTGGAAAAGGTGTATCCGGATAATGAATACAGCGCGCAATGGCGTCGTACTTTACAGGAAAAAGCAGGTGATATTCCGGCGCTCGATGGTTATGTGCTGGCTAACAAACATCTTGATGAACTTGAAGCCCGGCTGCTGAATGCTGAAAAGAAGCACAGTCAATATATGACTGTGTCGGAGTTGAAAACGGCGGTATATCAAATTCGTCAGGATTTGCAACGCAATGGTACCAGCGCGGAAACACTATTGTGGACGATCGGGCAGGATAAGGAAAATCATCGGGAAGTGAATCCGGCCTTGTTAAAACAATTTACGCAAAGAGTTGATGCATTGAATGCGTACCGTTTCGGAGTTAAATAATGGCCTGATTATTGACATTTTTTTATTTACTTCCCTGCGCATTATTTTTCACGGAAAACAGGTAACAAGTTATTTTTCCAAGGGTAACTTTATAAGCAATGCCATGCCACTACGCCAGTTAAACCAGAAGTTTGTCTTACAATGCTATCAATAAGGATATGATGATGCATCCAGCTGAAGAAAGATTGAAAACCCTTTTACCCTTTATCATTATCAATGCTAAACAGCAGATATATATTGCTCTCAAGGCACTGGGAAGAAGTAAATTATCAGATGACACCAAAAAAATCTTAAAAGAATTATTGAATGAAGATAGTACTGCCACAGTGAAAAAACTGATCCATTCGGTGGATAAGATTAAAAGAAAGATGGCGAATTTATCACCAGAACACTTTGATCTTGCAGAAGAATTGTATGAGTCCGGAGGAGATACGATCGGGTACGTTAAAGCTACTGATGCAAAAGATTTCAAGAATGGTATCAATAAAAAATATATCGCCTTGTCTTATATACGTACCGGTCGCATGCATGTTGATGATATTTCGGCAACAGTTATTCATGAGTTGAGTCATCTGATCCTTAATACTGAAGATTATGCCTATTCTATCTGTATGGATAAGCAGGCACCGGGTTTGTTCACTCCGTGGTCGGTTAAAGAACTGCATACTTATGCC
>NZ_JAFMOS010000625.1 GCF_019049755.1 Rahnella perminowiae | reverse complement strand
GTTTTTAATTACCCCGGTATTGGGCGTTTTACTTACCCGATTTGCAGTGAGATCTGCTGAAAATGATGTGCAATATCCGCAAGAATAATATAAACGGGTCTGAAAAAAGGACCCGTTTGCTCTCCGGAGGGTAAATTTTTAAATCCGCGCCATCACCCAGGGAATAGCCACCGGCAGTTGTGACAACAGATACAGCATCAGCCCGATAAATGCGCCGACCAGCGTGCCGTTGATGCGAATAAACTGTAAATCCTTGCCGATGTTTAACTCAATCTGGCGCGACATATCACGCGCATCCCAGCCTTTAACCGTGTCACTGATATGGCGTGTCAGGAATTGCGCGAACTCCGGCGCGACTTTCTCTGCAATACTTTCCATCTGCTGATTCAGCGAGAGGCGCAGCTTTTCATCCTGCGCCAGCGCATTGCCCAGCCATTGCCCGGATTCGGTGACTTTAGCGAATACCCGCGAATCCTCGCTTTCCAGATCTTCTTTCAGCCAGTTGCGCATATCGCCCCATAACTGCAATACGTAGATATTCAGTTTCTCGTCATCTTTCAGATATTGCTTGATCTCTTCCGCTTTCTGCGCGGTGGCCGGGTCATTTTGCAACTTCCAGATAAAGCGCTGAACGGACTGATCAAAGCCTTTGCGGAAGGCATGGGTTTTGTCGTTGCCCATATCATCGAGCACTGAATTTACCGCATTGGACACCATATCCGCGCCGTTGCGTCCCAGCCAGCCGGTGGGCAGCAATTTGGCGGTCAGCGGATGTTCGCGTTTCATCCAGCCAACAATCTGCGCGGAAATAAACTGTCGCGTACTGTCTTTGTCCAGCAAAATTTCCAGCTGATCCATCGCCTGATCCAGCAGTTCCTGATGGCGGCCGTTTTTGGTCAGACTGTCCAGCAAGGTGGCAACCGAGGCTGACAAGTCAATTTTGTCGATCACACGGTACAGCGCACGGCGGATAAGTTGTGCGATGCGCTGATCGTCCGTGACATCGAGAAATCCGCGGATCATCTTCACGGCATATTTCGCAAACCGCTGCGCGTTGTCCGGCGCGTTCAGCCAGTCGGTCAGCATGCGTGCCGGATCATGCTGGCGAATGAGCGTAATAAGCGTGGCGGGCGCAAGGAATTTCTCCTGCACGAACACTGCCAGATTATCGGCAATTTTGTCTTTGTTTTTAGGGATGATCGCCGTATGCGAGGCGACGAAGGGCACCGGTACGCGACGAAACAGCGCCACGACGGCAAACCAGTCGGCCATGGCACCGACCATCGCAGCCTCAGAAATGGCTTTCAGCCCGGACACCCAAAAGTTGGGCGGCAGGAAAAGGGTGATGATAAACAGGGCAGCGGCCACCAGCAGCAGCCCCAGCGCGTTACGTTTACTTCGGTGAAGTTCTTGTTCTTTATCCATTACCTCAGTTTAGGAAGCGTGCGTCGGACTGTCAGCTTTTTTCTTGCGCCGGTGAGTAACGGAAACGGCGTTCTAAAATTTCGTAAAGGGTCAGCCCGTTCTCCAATGCAGATCACAAAATGAACGATAACACTTTGCGGAGGTCTGAATGTTTCTATAAAAGAAACACTGAAAGATAAGTGAACGTCATCCTGCCGCAGCCTGGCGGGTCGTGAGAATAAATATGAGAGAACATTCTTATGTCAGAACAACCACTTACCCGCGTTAAGGCAAAAAGCACCGGGCGCGTACGCTTTATGGTGCTCGGTCTGGTGTTTATCAACATCATTATCAATTACATGGACAGAACCAATCTGTCGGTGGCGGCCACGCAAATGGCCGGTGAATTACAATTTACACCATTGCAGATGGGGCTGATATTTTCAGCATTTGGCTGGATTTATGCCGCATTGCAAATCCCCGGCGGCTTTATCATTGACCGCTTCGGCGCCCGCGTAGTGTATGGCGTGGGATTGTTTCTCTGGTCACTGATCACCGCGCTGCATGCCGTGGCCAGCAGTTTTGGCGCACTGATTGGTCTGCGTCTCGGCGTCGGGGCATTTGAGGCACCGGTGATGCCTTCCAATAACCGGGTGATTTCCAGCTGGTTTCCTGAAGAAGAAAGGGCCAGCGCCATCGGCATCTATTCTTCCGCGCAATTTGTCGGACTGGCCTGCATGACGCCGGTGTTATTTCATTTGCAGGATCTTTACGGCTGGCGAGGGTTGTTTCTGATCACCGGTGTGGCGGGCATGGTCTGGGCGCTGGTGTGGTATTGCCTTTACCGCGAACCGCTGGAGCATAAAGGCGTTTCTCAGGCAGAGCTTGACCATATTCGTGACGGCGGCGCGATCCTTGAAAGCCGGCAGGAAGCGGCGAAGCGCAAATTTGTCTGGAGTGACCTCGCGCTGATGTTCCGCAGCCGCAAGCTGGCCGGCATTTATTTCGGTCAGTTCACCATTTCAGCCACCTTCTGGTTTTTCCTCACCTGGTTCCCCACCTATCTGGTGCAGTACCGGCATATGGATTTCATCAAATCAGGCTATATCGCCTCGGTACCTTATCTGGCCGCTTTTGTGGGCGTGTTGCTGGCGGGATTTGTCTCTGACCGATTAATCAAACGTGGCGTCAGCGCCAGTTTTGCCCGTAAAGCACCGGTGATTTTGGGTATGGCGCTGACCCTGTTCATTCTGGGTGCGAATTACACCAATGATCCGACGCTTATTATCGTCTTTATGTCGGTGGCGTTTTTTGGCAACGGCCTGGCGACCATCACCTGGGTATTCGTCACGGCACTCGCGCCGCGTCACCTGATCGGGCTGGCGGGTGGGGTGTTTAATTTTACCGGCGCGTTGTCATCGATTGTGGTGCCGATTGCCATCGGTGCGTTGATAAGCGGAGACAACTTCGCCCCGGCGCTGGCGTTTATTGCTGTACTGGCGGGGCTTGGGATCTGTTCTTACCTGTTTGTGGTGGGGCGGATCAGTCTTGACCCCCCGGAACACCCTACACAGGATGAGGAACGAGCTGCGCGGTGAGCTGGCGTAAGCCGGTCAGGCGCGTTGCGATGTCAGCTTCACCGGTATTCCACATGCCGGCGAAGGCCAGCGCGGCGTTATGTGCACCCAGCGGTTGTGCCATCGACACCTCGCCGTCGTCATGCTGCCAGACGACATAACCCTGCTCACGCTGCTGCGCCAGATAAGGTGCCATCGTCTGCCACTGTTCCTGTGTGAACCGTGCCTGCAATGCGTCATCACTTTCAGCCGCAAGCAGCGACATGCCAATCACAGATTGCCATGCGGGCAGCATATGAAAACCGGCCAGTGCCTGACTGACCTGAAGACCCGGTTCAGAGTGATAAATATAAGTGACCTGATCCTCCCACAGCACGCCCATTGCCACCACGATGTCTTTAGGGGCGTGGCGCTCAAGCAGCGGCAGAGCCTGCGAAAACAGTGCGGAGCCGCGGATAGATTGCGCGGCAAGGGCGTGGATGCCCGGACCGGGAAGATAGCGCCGCTGATCATCCTGCTGGGTCAGCCCCATGGCCGCCATGGTCATCAGCAGCCGGTTCACACGGGTCGCGTTGATATCCATCAGGCGTGCCAGTTCGCGACAGCCAATGGCACGGTCACTGGAAACCAGATATTGCAGACAGCGTATGCCGTCGATAAGGCTTTGATTCGGTTGTGATGACATGGCGCGCTTCAAATGAAAATACGTAAAACGATTTTATCGTCAGTTTTAGAGGAAACAAACTTTATGCAAATTTTTCCGCAAACCGGTGCCCGTGAATTTCCGCAACAACAGATGCACACTGATTTTCTGGTCGCCGGTGGCGGTCTGGCCGGGCTGTGTGCTGCACTGGCCGCTGCACGTGACGGGCTGAAAGTCGTGCTGGTTCAGGACCGGCCGGTGCTGGGCGGCAATGCCTCGAGCGAAGTCCGCTTATGGGCGAACGGCGCCACCTCGCATATGGGCAACAACAACCGCTGGGCACGCGAGGGCGGTATCATGGGCGAAATCATGGAGGAAAACCTTTACCGCAACAAAGAAGGCAATCCGGTGATGTTTGATCTGGTGTTACTGGATATGGCCAGAAGCGAGCCGAACCTGACATTGTTGCTCAATACCGCCCTGTTTGAGGTGGAAACCGAAGAGAGAAAAATCATACGGGTGAAAGGTTTTAACGCCATCAACGAAACCTTCTACAACATCAGCGCCACACAGTTTTGCGATGCGACCGGTGACGGCGTGCTCGGGCATCTGGCCGGAGCGGAATACCGTGTTGGTGCGGAAGATCCCGGCGAATTCGGTGAAAAAATGGCACCGGGTGATAACTTCGGTCATAAGCTCGGGCACTCGATCTATTTCTACACCAAAAAAGGCGGGGCGCCGGTGGATTTCGTTCCGCCGTCTTTTGCCCTGCAAAATATTGAAGAGATCCCGCGCTATACCCGTCTGACCTCCACGCTCAACGGTTGTGATTTGTGGTGGCTGGAATGGGGCGGGCGGCTGGATACCGTCCACGACAGCGAAGAGATCAAATGGGAGCTGTGGAAAATAGTTTGGGGCGTGTGGGATCACATTAAAAACTCCGGCCAGTTTCCGGAAGCCGCCTGCATGACCATCGAATGGGTCGGCGCCATTCCCGGCAAACGCGAAAGCCGCCGGTTTGTCGGCGACCATATCCTTTGCCAGCAGGACATTATTGAACAGCGCGACCATTATGACGCGGTGGCTTACGGTGGCTGGTCGATCGATTTGCATCCCGCTGATGGTGTTTACAGCAAACATGACGGCTGTCGCCAGTTCCACAGCAAAGGCACTTACACCATCCCTTACCGCAGCCTGTACAGCCGCTCGCTGGAAAACCTGTTTCTCACCGGACGGCTGATCTCGGCTTCCCATGTGGCGTTTGGCAGTGCGCGGGTGATGTGTACCTGCGGTTTACTGGGCGAAGTGGCCGGTCGCGCCGCCGCACTGTGCGATCGCGGGCAGCTGAATGCGCCGCAACTGGCGGAGAAAAACCGCATCGGCGCGCTGCAACAGCATCTGCAACAGACCGGTTGTTATATTCCGCGCCAGTGGCTGGAAGACCCGGCACAGGGCGCGCATGTCTCGGTCAGCAGCGAACTGTTACTGCGTGAACTTGCCGCCAGCGGGGAATGGACGTCCCTTGACGCGCGGATGGCACTGCTTCTGCCGCTGAAAGCCGGGGAAACGCTGCCGGTAATGCATTTTACGTTGCGTTCCACGTCGCCGCAGCCGCTGAAAGTCAGCCTGCTGGGATCAGCGCGTGTTGGGAATTTCACGGCGGATACCCCGCTGGATGCGTGCGAAATTCAGGTCAGCGGTCAGGGGGAATATACGGTGAAATTTACTCATCAGAGCCCGCGCGACGAATACCTGTTTATCGCTTTTGAAAGCAATAAACAGGTGGATATCGCCCTGAGCGGGAAACTTCTGCCCGGCATCATGACCGTTTTCAACAGCCTGAATGCACGCGTGGCAAAACACACGCGGCAGATTGCAGACGGCGATTATGGTGTGGATGAGTTTGATTTCTGGCTGCCGCGCCGCCACCCGAATCAGATCCTCCCGGCACTGCGCTGCCAGCCTGCGCTGCGCTGTTACGCTGCCGGTAATCTGCTAAATGGCCGTCTGCGTCCGGAGCAGCAAACAAACGCCTGGGTGCCTGACCTGAATGATCCTGCGCCTTCCGTATGCTGGCACTGGGAAACGCCGCAGAAGATACAGGCGCTGACGCTGATATTTGATAACGATTTTGATAATGCGATGGAAAGCGTGCAGATGGGGCATGCGCTGGCGGTGACGCCGCATTGCGTGACGCATTACCGCCTGTGGGCAGACGATGAGTTGCTGGCGGAAGTGACGGGTAACCGGCACTCAGTCTGTGAGCATAATATCCCGTCCGCCCGGTCTGTCCGGCGGATCCGTCTTGACATCGTCAGCACCGCAGGCGGTGTGCCAGCGCTGTATTCGCTTAATTTACGCTGATTTTTGAGCACGGGGCTTACGCCGCGGCGCAGGTATATTCTGCGCCGCGCTATGTGCTGTCACCATTTGTCTGAACGCCAGCAGCGCGGGGGTTTCACCATCCTGACGCCACGCCATATGGATTTCAGCGAAGGCGTCCGGGTGGCTGAGCGGGCGGAATTCGATGCCGGGAAAGGCCAGCTGGCGGGCACTTTCCGGCACAATCGCCAGCCCGACACCGGCGCGCACCAGCCCGAGAATGGTATGGGTCTGGCTGCAATGTTGAACGTAATGTGGCACGACATTAGCCTGCGCAAACAGCCCGGCGATACAGTCGTAAAAATATTTACCTTCGCTGGCGGAGTACATAATGAATGGCTGTCCGGCGAAGTCACGCAGACGGATGCGCGGTTTTGCGGTCAGTGCGGATGAGGCAGGCAGCGCAACGCATAACGGCTCGCGCAGCACGCAGTGATAGGCCAGCGGAAATAACGCCACAGGCTGGCGCACAAAGCCGATATCCAGCGTGCGTGCCGCCAGTGCCTGAAGCTGCGCTGACGACACCATTTCCTTCATCACCAGCGTGATTTCAGGTAATTCCTTTGCAGCCAGCGCAATAATCTGCGGGATCTGCCAGTAACCACTGACCGCTGTGAATCCCAACGTCAGCCGGCCAATTTCTCCTTTTTCAACCCGTTTTACCGTCTCCTGTGCCTGCCCGGTAAATTCGAGGATCAGTTTTGCATCGCGCAAAAATGTCTTGCCCGAGGCCGTCAGGCTGACGTGCCGGTTGGTCCGTTCGAGCAAACGCGCACCCAGCGCATGCTCGAGTAACTGGATCTGACGGCTCAGCGGTGGCTGCGTCATGAACAATCTTTTTGCCGCCCGGCCGAAATGTAATTCCTCCGCGACCGCTACAAAACAGCGCAACTGGTTTAATTCAATCATTCAATTTTTGACTTGTTCCATTGTCTTTTTAACTTAGACCGTATCGTCAAATGTTTCTACTCTGTTAATTAATTTGGATTTTTTAGATCTAAATGGCGTGGCCGAAACGCCAAAAACTGTGCATCCGGTCACAAAAAGCAGGGAATGCAATCATAAGTCTGGAGAGAAAACATGACGTCCCCTACAGATGTGTCAGATAACGCAAAGCCGGTCATCCGTGAGTCAGCGGCTGAAGCGGCAAAACCGGGTCATTTCCGTTACGTGGTTCTCGGGATGATTTTTGCCATCACGGTGATTAACTACGCCGACCGTGCCACGCTGTCGATTGCCGGTACCGAAGTCTCGCGGGTGCTGAATCTGGATCCGGTCATGCTCGGCATGGTTTTTTCGGCGTTCGCCTGGGCGTATATGATCGGGCAAATTCCCGGCGGCTGGCTGCTGGATAAATACGGCGCACGGCGGGTGTACGGTTGCAGTCTGGTGTTCTGGTCCGTCTTTACTTTGTTGCAGGGCACGGTGGGCTGGTTCGGGGTCAGCGGGATTTCGGCGGCAATCATGCTGTTTTTCCTGCGCTTCATGCTCGGGCTGGTGGAGTCGCCGGCGTTTCCTGCCAATGCGCGCATCGTCGCCTGCTGGTTCCCGACCAACGAACGCGGCACCGCCACTTCACTGTTTAATTCCGCACAATACATGGCGATCGGCGTGTTTACGCCGATCATGGCGTGGCTGACCCACGCGCTGGGCTGGGAACATGTGTTCCTGTGGATGGGCTGCGTCGGGCTGATTGCCGGGATCCTCTGGTTCGCATTGTACAAAGAGCCACACAGCAGTCCGCACATTAAACCAGCCGAACTCGAACACATCCGCGCCAACGGTGCGCTGGTTGATCTGGAACTGAACCGCCGAGCCTCACGTCAGCGATTCACCTTGCGTGAAGTGATGCAACTCTTCCAGAGCCGGACGCTGTGGGGCATTTATATCGGCCAGTACTGCATCACCTCGATGAGTTACTTCTTTATGACCTGGTTCCCGATTTACCTGATCAAAGGGCGGGGGATGACGGTCATGGAAGCCGGATGGGTGGTGGCGTTACCGGCCATCTGTGGTTTTACAGGCGGTGTACTCGGTGGCGTAATGTCAGATTATATGATCCGCCGCGGTGTCAGCCCGTCGAAAGCGCGTAAAACGCCGTTTGTGCTCGGGATGTTCTTCGCGGCGATGCTGGCCATGGCCAATTTTGTCACCACTGATGCGGCGGTGATTGCGCTGATGACGCTGGCATTTTTCGGCAAAGGCTTATCGGCCATCGGCTGGGCGGTGATGTCGGATACCGCACCGGAGAAAATGATCGGCCTGAGCGGCGGGGTGTTTAACTGCCTGGGCAACGTTGCCGGGATTATTACCCCTGTCGTGATCGGTTATATCGTCGCGGTAACCGGCTCCTTTAACCTCGCGCTGTGGTTTGTCGGTGCGCACGGTTTGCTGGGCATGTTTGGCTATCTGGTGGTTGCCGGCAAGTTCGAGCGCATGGTGATCCGTCAGGATACGCGGGTAAAATGAGAATTGTTCTTGATATGGCAATGCGTGTCATTAAACTGCGTGCAGCATTATTTCCCTGCATTCAGAATGAGAAAAATTCATGGAGTTGTTACGTGTTGTCTTTAAGCAATATCGCTGGCCGTTTTTAGGCGTTATGGCGCTGAGCCTGCTCAGCGCCGTTCTGGGTATCGGGCTGATCGCGTTTATCAATCTCAAGCTGATTGAAACCACACAAGGCTCCCTGAGTGTTCTTCCGCAATTCCTCGGATTACTGCTGCTGCTGATGGCCGTCACGCTGGGCTCACAGCTGGCACTGACTGTGCTGGGTCATCATTTCATTTACCGTCTGCGCGGCCAGTTCATTAAACGTATCCTTGATACTGATATCGAACGCATTGAGCAAATCGGCAATGCGCAACTGCTTGCCAGCCTCGGCAGCGACATCCGTAATATCACGCTGGCGTTTGTGCGCTTACCGGAGCTGGTGCAGGGGATTATTCTGACCCTTGGCTGCGCCGGTTATCTGGCGTGGTTGTCGCCGGAAATGCTGCTGGTGACGGTGATCTGGCTGCTGATCACCATTTTCGGGGGTTTCAAACTGGTATCACATGTTTACCGCCATCTGGCGAAAGTGCGCGATGCTGAAGACAAGCTGCAAAGCGATTATCAGAAAGTGATTGAAGGGCGCAGGGAACTGGCGCTGAACCGCGAGCGCGCCCGTCATTTGTTTGATGATGTGTACCGTAAAGATGCGCAGGAGTACCGGCATCACATTATCCGCGCTGATACCTTCCACCTCAGCGCCGTGAACTGGTCCAATATTATGATGCTTGGCGCGATTGGCCTGGTGTTCTTCATGGCGAACACGCTGGGCTGGTCGGATACCGACGTTGCCGCGACCTATTCCCTGACGCTGTTGTTCCTGCGTACGCCGATGTTACAGGCAGTGGGCGCATTGCCGACGCTGCTCAGCGCGCAGGTGGCTTTCGATAAACTGAAAGCGCTTAAACTGGCAGAGTATAAAGAAGCCTTTACACCTGCCCTGGTCAGCGGAAAATGGCACACCCTTGAACTGCGCGACCTGACGTTCAGTTACGCCGGCAAAGAAGAAGGCGAAGGTTTTGGCGTAGGTCCGCTGAACCTGACACTCACCCGTGGCGAACTGGTGTTCCTGATTGGCGGCAACGGCAGCGGTAAATCGACGATGGCGATGCTGCTGACCGGTTTGTATCAGCCGCGTTCCGGGCAAATCCTGCTTGACGGCGTGCCGGTCACGGCTGAAAACGCCGAACAATACCGGCAGATTTTCTCGGCGGTGTTCACTGATTTCCACCTCTTCGGTCAGTTGCTGGGCCCGCAGGGGCAGAAGCCTGATCCGCTGCTGGTGGAAGACTGGCTGCAACGCCTGAAAATGAAAGAAAAACTTCAGTTCAGCGGCCATGAGGTGACTAACCTGCAACTGTCTGCCGGACAGCGTAAGCGTGTGGCGCTGTTGCTGGCGGCAGCCGAAGGGCGAGATTTCCTGTTGCTCGACGAGTGGGCTGCCGATCAGGATCCGCAGTTCCGCCGTACGTTCTACCGTGAGCTGTTGCCACAATTGCGTGACATGGGTAAAACCGTGCTGGCAATCAGCCATGATGATCACTATTTTGAACACGCCGATCGACTCCTGGAGATGCGACAGGGCAAATTACACGAACTGCACGGACAGGCACGTATTGATGCCAGTCGTGATGCGGTCGCACAGATTGGAAGTCACTAAATTTTTTTACTGAAGGCAATGGAAAATGAACTGGAATGAAGTGATGGTGTGGGGCATCAGTGGCGCGGTGATGGGATCGCTGATTGGCGCATTACACAAAAAAGGCAAAATTGGCCGGGTACCTGCGGTGATCTTATTTCTGGTGCTGATCATCGGTGGCAACCTGTTGTGGGGCGGTGTGATCAAGCCGCGTCTGGCAGGCAACAGCGAAGAGCAGAAAATTGATCAGGCGCTGGCTGCATTGCCGTTGTATAACACCATCAGAATGCAGGAACCGGCCCTGTATGCGCAGATCCGCAGTCATATTCTGACGATGAAGAAAGAAGGAAAACCGCAGCAGGAAGCCATTGATACCGTTAAACCGATGGTGTCAGCGCTGCTCTCGCAGCGTATCAGCCATGCACCGGACGCCAATGTGAACCAGGCGATGCAGGTGAATCTGGAAGAAATGCAGACCCTGCAGGCGCGCAAAGACGGCAGCTGTTTTAAATTTCTTTATCCACAAGTCAGCGGCGGTGTGAACACCGCGCAGGTGCTGCCGCCGGAACTGTTCCGCAAAGATCTCGACACCATGAATGATTTACTGCTGGCAACCGGCATCGGGCAAACTGCTATGCCAGCCCCTGTAAGCACGGAGAAAGTGGTGCAGATGATGGCACCGGTGCGTGAGGCGCTGGCCAGTATGTACGGCGAGCAGTTACAGATGTTCAATGATCTGACCCAGCCGGATGTCGATCGCGAAAAAGTGTGTGAAATCTCTGTCAGCCTCTATTCCGGTATTCTGGCGCTCAGGCCTGCAGAGTCTGCGGCTATACTCAGAATGATGTTAGGTAAAAACAACTAAATCCCAGGCTCTTTTCAGAGAGTTAAACGCTATTTTTCCGGCTGAGAAAGCGTATTCTTAGCCGGATTTTTCAAACAATAATTTCCTGAACTCCCGGAATCATCCTTCTATGCAAAAAATGTTAAGAGTGCCGTTATTGCTGGCATTGTTGTCATGTCTGCTGATAACGCCGGTGCTGAGCCAGGCCGACGAAAGTACAGGCCAGCCCGCCACGGCGGAACAACCGGTTAAAGTGAACGCCACGATTGCGCTGCCGGCATTACAAAAGCGTCTGGATCAGCTTAAACAGCAGGTCTCTTCGGCAAAAACCGATAAGAAATTTACCGGACTGACTGATGCAGCGCAGAAACTGGCCGAAGATGCCGACAAGCTGACGGCCGCGCTGACACCGGAACTGGCGCAGGTACAGGCGCAGCTCGACGTGCTGGGTCCGGCACCTGCGCCAGGCACCATCACTGAAACGCCGCAGGTGATCAGCCAGCGTAATAAGCTCAACAACAGCAAAACGCTGCTGACAACGCAAATTGAGCAGACCAAAGCCATCTCCGTTGGCGCGCAAAACCTGTCTTCGCAAATCGCCGGATTACGTCGCGATGCGCTGAAAACGCAGATTGCGCTCAATACCGGTAGCATTCTCGGTGGCAATTTCTGGACACCGCTCATTACGCCAAACGCTGACGATGCGGCGCGTTTTGATGATTTCGGTTCGCAGGTTAAGGATGCCTGGGCGCAGGCGTGGAGTGATGACTGGCGCATCGGCACCGCGATTTACCTGTTACTGGCGCTGGCGATTGGTCTGGCGGGGCGTCGCGTACTCGACAGACCGATAAACTGGATCCTGCCGCGCTGGTTACCGCAGGGGCGTTTTCGTCGCAGTTTCCTGGCTTGTTTCACTACGCTGAGCACCACGCTGACGCTCGGCATCAGTGTTCAGTTGCTCGGGTATATTTTCACACGTCTGCCGGATACCTCACCGTGGGTGACAGAGTTCGCTGAACAACTGGTCGAGCTGACCTATTTCTCCGCCGTGATCGCAGGCCTGGGCATTGCGTTACTTTCCAACAATCATCCGTCATGGCGTTTGCCGGGCATTGCTGATCCGCTGGCCAAAACACTGGCGTCGTTCCCGATCCTGCTGGCGACCTTTATCTTCCTGTTCGGCATTATTGAACAGCTAAACAATCTGGTCGGTGCCAGCGTTTCGGCAACGTTATTTGGCAACGGGCTGGCGGCGTTACTTGTGGCGCTCAACTGCCTGATCGCGCCGGTGCGTATCAACCGTATGCGTCGCAAGATGAAGGCCGAAGGCGAGCAGACCGAAGCACGCTCCACGCTGGCCGGGCTTATCCACCTGGTAATAAGCCTGACGGCATTTGTCATTCTGATGGCGCTGCTGATTGGCTATATTCCGCTGGCCCGTTTTGTGACCTTTGAACTGCTGTGGATAGGTCTGGTGGTCAGTTGTCTGTATCTGCTGATCCATTTTGTGGTTGACCTGTGCGAAAGCCTGTTTTCACCGACAACACACAGCGGCAAAATCCTGAAAGGCACGCTGAGCGTTAATGACCGTCATCTGTCCCTGGCCGCAACCTTATTCTCGGCAATCGGCAAAACCGCACTGCTGCTGATGGCCGCCGTCGCGCTGCTTAACGGGACTTTCGGGACGACAACCCCGCTGGAACTGCTGGCCAAAATCGTCGATATCTGGGGCGGAAAAGGTCTCGAAAGCATGAACATCATTCCGGCGCATGCGGTCAACGCGGTGCTGTGTCTGGTGATCGGCTGGTATATTCTGCGCTCGGCACGCCGCTGGCTGGATAACGATTTTTTGCCCAAAACCATGATGGATCGTGGTATGCGTGCGTCGCTGGTGACACTGTTCACCAACGTCGGCTACGTGCTGATCATCCTGCTGACGCTGTCGTCGCTGGGCATTGAATGGAATAAACTGGCGTGGATCGTCAGCGCCTTGTCGGTCGGTATCGGTTTTGGTTTACAGGAGATTGTGAAGAACTTTATCTCCGGTCTGATCCTGCTGACCGAGCGTCCGGTAAAAGTCGGGGATTTGATCAGCATCAGCGGTGTGGAAGGGGATATCCGTCGCATCAATGTGCGTGCTACGGAAATTCAGCTCGGTGATAAATCAACGGTGATTGTGCCGAACTCACAGCTGATTTCACAGAACGTACGCAACGCCACCATGGGTAATGCGCAGGGCGTGGCGACCATCACGCTGACGTTCCCGCTGGATATCGACCCTGAACAGGTACGCACCTTATTACTGGAAGCCTACAATCTGCATGAATCCATTCTGGAAGCGCCTGCGCCATCGGTCAGTTTTAAAGAACTCGGCCCGACCGGGATCGTGCTGAGTGTGACCGGCTACGTGAACAGTCCGCGCATGGTCAGCGCTACGCGCAGTGATTTGCTGTACGAAATCCTCAAAATGCTGCGGGCAGCGGGGATCAGTCTGAGTCAGACGCAGACGATGATCCTTGAGAAAACGAATGATCGGGTCGTTCCGGCAGAAGAATGATATGTGTGGGATTACGGTCCCACACGCCGTTTTAACTTCAACTTCAAGGTCGTGGGCGTCGGCCCACACCGACAAAACCTTGGGTTGCCACCCAAACTGGCCTTAAGAGGCGCCTATCGCCGCGCCTCTTAAGAATCTCCGGCTCTTTCACTGCGCGCTCCGCTTGCTGGCTATGTTTCAGGCATCACAGCGATAGCCGCAAAATCCCGCCGCTGCGCGGTTCCCTCCCTTCGGGTTACAACCCGCGTAATAAAGACACGCGGTTTTCCACCTCTCGTCCGGCGTGATTTTGGAACCGGCCTCAGGCTTCTACTTCACAACCTCACTGATTTTGATATGAAAAGCGGATTGGTTTTGAATTTAAGATCGTGCGGGCGATTCAGAAATCTTGCTGAGCGGAGCGGCCTGGAGACCAGAGGCTCCAGGACCGAGAGAAGGCACCGCGTAGCGGCAAGATTTCCAGCCGGTCACTGATGTACCTGAAACATGGCCGACTGCGATAGCGCGCAGTAAAAAAGCGGAGGGAGATCCAAGAGGGAGAAAGCACTTCTCCCTCTTGGGCGGTTTCGGCGCAGCGCGTCAGGTAAGCACCGCACGTGAGAAACCGAAATTTTCTCGATCAGGCCTGCACTGCAAGTGCTAATTCCGCCTCCGATGTATCAGCAAATAAACCGCCGGGATCACCAGCATCGACAGCAGCGGGGCACTCACCATGCCGCCGATCATCGGCGCGGCGATGCGCTGCATCACTTCTGAACCGGTGCCGCTTCCCCACATGATCGGCAGTAAACCCGCCATAATTGTGGCGACGGTCATGGCTTTTGGCCGGACACGCAACACCGCGCCATGATGAATGGCGTCGCACAGTTCTGCCTCACTCATCTCCTCACCGGCTTTCTGCTGGCGCTGCACCGCCTGATTCAGATACAACACCATGATTACCCCGAATTCGGCAGCGACACCGGCCAGGGCGATAAAGCCGACGGCGGCGGCGACCGACAAATTGAAGCTGAGCAGGAACAACAACCAGACGCCGCCGGTCAGGGCAAACGGCAAGGTCGCCATGATCAGCAGCGCGTCACGGACACTGCTGAATGTGACATATAACAGTACGAAGATAATCAGAAGGGTCACCGGCAGCACTATTTTCAGTTTTGCCGTAGCGCGCTCCAGATACTCAAATTGTCCCGACCAGCTGACCGTCACGCCTTCCGGTAATTTTACCTGCTGGTTCACCGCCCGTTGCATGTCGTCGACCGCAGATTTCAAATCGCGTCCGCGCAAGTCAACATAGATCCAGTCAGAAAGACGGGCGTTCTCACTTTTCAGCATCGGCGGACCGTCGGTGACGCTGACCGATGCCAGCGCTGACAGCGGTACCTGTGCACCGGAGGCTGTCAGCACCGGTAAGTCACGTAGCGCCTGCACATTGTCCCGCAGTTCACGCGGATAGCGCAGGTTGATCGGATAACGTTCGCGGCCTTCCAGTGTTTCACCGATATTTTCTCCACCGACCAGTGTCGAAACCAGCGATTGTAGTTCAGCAACCGTGACACCGTAACGTGCAGCTTCGCGCCGGTTGATTGTAATATCGACGTAACGGCCGCCTTCCAGCCTTTCGGCCAGCGCTGAGGTTACACCCGGCACTTTTTTCACGATATGCTCGATCTGCTGAGCAATCTGCTCGATTTGCGCAATATTATTACCGTTCACCTTAATGCCTACCGGGCTTTTGATGCCGGTGGCCAGCATGTCGAGACGGTTGCGGATAGGCGGTACCCAGACATTGGCGATACCCGGTAATTTCACCGCATTGTCGAGCTCCGTCACCAGTTTGTCTGGCGTCATACCCGGCCGCCACTGGTCGCGCGGTTTAAAGCGGATCGTGGTTTCGACCATCGTCAGGGGAGCCGGGTCAGTGGCGCTGTCTGCCCGTCCGGCTTTGCCAAATACACTGGCGACCTCCGGTACTGTTTTGATTAACCGGTCCGTTTGCTGCAACAGCCGCGCCGCTTCCCGAGCTGAAATCCCCGGCAGCGTCGACGGCATATACAGCAGGTCGCCTTCATCGAGCGGCGGCATAAATTCACTGCCCAGTTTTGCCAGCGGATACAGGGACACCAGCAGGAACAGACCGCTGGATAACAGCGTGATTTTCGGGCGTTTCAGCACGGCGGAAAGGACCGGCTGATAGACAGCGATCAGCCAGCGGTTGAGCGGGCTGGCATTCTCATCAGGAATTTTGCCACGGATAAAATAGCCCATCAGCACCGGTACCAGCGTGATGCCCAGCCCGGCAGACACCGCCATCGCATAAGTTTTGGTGAATGCCAGCGGGGAGAACATCCGGCCCTCCTGTGCTTCCAGCGAAAACACCGGAATAAACGACAGGGTGATGATCAGCAAACTGCAAAACAGCGCCGGACCGACTTCCGTGGCAGCCCGCTCAGACACTTTCCAGTAATCTGCCGGTGCCGGTTGCTGACCGGGATGCTCATGCCGCCACTGTTCCAGTACCTTATGCATATTCTCGATCATCACAATCGCGGCATCGACCATCGCACCGATGGCAATCGCGATGCCGCCCAGTGACATGATATTGGCGCTGACGCCCTGATAATGCATGACGATAAATGCACCGAGAATGCCAAGCGGCAGGGTGATAATGGCCACCAGCGCAGAGCGGAAGTGAAACAGAAACAGCGCGCAAACCACCGCAACTACCACAAACTCTTCCAGTAATTTATGGGATAACGTGTCGATGGCATTTTCGATCAGTGGCTGACGATCGTACACCGGTACAATCTCCACGCCCGCCGGCAATGTGCGGGCGAGAGCATGTAACCGCTGTTTGACCGCTTTCAGGGTTTCCAGTGCGTTTTTACCCGAGCGCATAATAATTACGCCGCCCGCCACCTCGCCTTCACCGTTGAGCTCCGCCACACCGCGCCGCAGTTCCGGGCCGGTACGCACGGTGGCAACATCCGCCAGCAGCACCGGGATCCCGCTGTTAACCGTCACCACCACGTTGTTGAAGTCCTCCGGACTTTTGAGATAGCCGGAGGTGCGGACCATATATTCAGCCTCACCCATTTCCAGCAGTGAACCGCTGCTTTCCTGATTGGCGTTTTGCAACGCGGTCACCAGTTGCTGGTGTGTTACGCCACGGGCGCGCATTCGTTGCGGATCGGCCACTACCTGATACTGACGCACCATGCCACCGATGCTGGCGACCTCAGAGACATCCGGCACCGTTTTCAGATCGTAACGCAGCGTCCAGTCCTGCAGGGCGCGCAGTTGTTCGAGGCTGTGTTTGCCGGTTTTGTCGGTCAGTACATACTCATAAATCCAGCCGACACCGGTCGCATCCGGCCCCAGCGAGGCTTTTGCACCTGCCGGCAGTGAGGACTGCACCTGGCTCAGATATTCCAGCACGCGGGAGCGCGCCCAGTAAGGATCGGTGCCGTCATCGAACAGCACGTAAACATAGGCATCGCCAAACATTGAAAAACCGCGCACGGTTTTCGCACCGGGCACCGACAGCAGGGTAGTGGTCAGCGGGTAGGTCACCTGATCTTCGATGATTTGCGGTGCCTTACCCGGATAACTCACGCGCACAATCACCTGCACGTCAGAGAGATCCGGCAGGGCATCGAGCGGGGCTTTTTGTAATGACCAGATGCCCCATCCCGCCATCATCAGCGCGGCGAGTAACACCAGCAGCCGGTTTTTCAGCGACCAGCGGATCACGGCGGCAATCATAAATCCCCCCCGTGCTGATGCGTGTCTGACAGCGGAGTTTCTGTCGCCGGCAGCGCGCTGCGCAGGCTGGCTTCGGAGTCGATCAGGAACTGTCCTGATGTCACCACCGCCTGGCCTTCATCGAGGCCGGATAGTATTTGTGTCCAGCCATCACGCGTCGCGCCCGTGGTAACCGCTTGCGGGGTGAAATGCCCGTTACCGTCGTCGAGCAGCACGGTATTGCGGCTACCTGTCTGGATCAGCGCTTCCTGGGGAATGGCCAGAACCGCAGCCCCGTCACCGACATCCGGCGACAAATTCAGGTACATGCCGGGACGCAGGGTCTCCTGCGGATTCTCCATTATTACGCGGGCTTTCAGTGTCCGGCTGACGGCATCGATATCCGGCAGCAATTCACTGACCGTGCCGTGAAAAACTTCGCCCGGCTGACTGTCGGCGCTGGCCGTGACTTTGCTGCCGATCCGGATCTGGCTGGCGGCGGAAGGCGGATAATCCATCACAATCCATACCTGCTTCAGACTGGTCAGTTCGAACAATGGCTGCGTGGCGCTGACCTGCGCACCTTCACGTACGGCAAGCTGACTGAGATAACCGTCTTCCGGCGCCACGACGTCGATGCGGGTTTGCGGCTGACCGGTTTTATCCACGCGGCGCAAAATGTCTTCCGGCATAAACTGTAAGGCCAGCCGCTGACGGGCGGCGGTGGTCAGGCTGCGGTCGCCAAGCTGACGCACGGCCAGGTATTCCTGCTGCGCGGCGGTCCAGTCGGGGATCCACAACGTGGCCAGTTTCTGGCCCTTTTTCACCCGCTGCTGACTGGCGGCAACGTAAAGTTTTTCGACTAAACCGTTCGCACGCGCGGCGACGGTGCGCAGGCTGCGTTCATCGGCGCTGACCGTACCGTAGACATTCAGCGTGGCGGATAACACCCGGCGTTGCACTTTCTCACTGCGTAATCCCAGATTCTGTTGCTGGCGGGCACTGACCGTCACACCGTCGTCACCGGTGACTTCATCGGCGTAACGTGGCATCAGTTCCATATCCATAAACGGCGATTTACCCGGCTTATCAAAACGCTGGCCGGGTGTCATCGGATCATACCAGTACAGCACTTTGCGCCCGGCGGGCGCGGCAGCTGTCTGCGTTGGTTCCGGATGACTGTGGCGGCCGGCGACGTAACCGGCGCTCAGCGCGGCCACGATCGTGATGGTCAGCAGGCTATAAGTTTTAGCATCAGTCATTATTGAATCTCCTGTGGGGCCAGATAACGCAGGGCGACCCAATAACGGGCCACTTCCAGCGCGGCATTACGTTCGGCAATCTGGCTGTCGATCAGGTTACGGCGGGCGTCGAGAACCTCATTCAGGCTGCTTTTTCCGGCGCGATATTGCGCCTGAATCACGCTGATACGCTGCTGTTGCAGCGGGATTACGTCATTTTTTTGCCGCTGCCATAATGTCGTGGCCGCCTGATATTGCGTCAGCAAGCTGGTCAGCTGCGCCTGATGATCGCGTACCCGTTGCGCCAGCCGGTCATTGCTTTCCATTGCCATCGACTGATCGGCGGCGTGATCTTTATCCTGACGTGAGGCGGTAAACAGGGGCAGATCAACGGTAAACATCACGCCCGCCAGATCTTCATAGCCGTCAGCGCGGTGGCCGTAATACACTTCCACACCGACGTCGGGCAGTGCCGCAATGGCCGACTGTGAGGATTTCGCCTGCGCCACCTCGGCTTCGCGCCTGGCCTGAATAATTTCAGGATGCTGTTCGACGCTTCCGGCCTGTAACGCCTGTGCCGGAAGTTCGGTGAAAGGCGGAATGGCGCCGTTAATTTCAGGCTGACCGATACCTGTCAGCTGACTTAAACGGGTGCGGGCCAGCTGAACATCGCGTCCGGCCTCAGTCAGTTTGTCCTGCATGCTGATAAGTGTCAGGCGTGCGTCCAGCACCGAGGCGGGCAGCGAACTGCCGCCACTGACGCCACCCCGCTGAACACCAATCTGATGCTGACTTTCGTCCACCAGTTTTTGCAATTGCGAGACAGTTTGCCCGCCGATCGCCATCTCCATCCAGGCCAGGGCGGCCTCGCGCTGCAAACGTGCCCGGATACTTTGGCGGGTAGCCGCGACTTCCCGGGACTCCGCCCGCAGCGTGTCCGCTTTGCGCTGACGTTTATCACTGCTGATGTAATCCTGCATGATGCCGATACGTTCCATCGTCATGCCTTCACGGGTAAACCGGTCGGTGTTGCCGCCGCTGACCGGCAGATTTTCGATGCCAAATTTCAGCTTCGGATCCGGCAATTGCATGGCCAAACCGGCGCGGTTATCCAGCGCATCTGCCTGGTGACGGCTGGCAGAAAGCTCGGCGGAATAATCCTGCGCAGCAATCAGTGCCTGCGGCAGGGTAACGGGTGTGGCAAACGCGCTGACGGGAACAAAAGCCAGCAGCCATTGCCACGTCACCCGGTGGTGACGCGGTAAAACAGACATGGTGAATCTCCCGGTCAGCGTTTCAGGGGTGACAGTGTCTGCAACTGATAAGCGGAATCAGTTTTGACAAAGCTAAAGGTGACCGGTGTACCGGCGGGCAGGGAGCGGGCGGCAATTTCTGGCGGCAGACGGAAATTCAT
Organism: Rahnella perminowiae; assembly: GCF_019049755.1. Taxonomy (GTDB): domain Bacteria; phylum Pseudomonadota; class Gammaproteobacteria; order Enterobacterales; family Enterobacteriaceae; genus Rahnella; species Rahnella perminowiae. The sequence continues at coordinate 16,320 of NZ_JAFMOS010000625.1, read as the reverse complement.
GGTCATGGCCGGCCATTTCAGCGCAGGGATGGCGTGATGGGAAATCCCGACACGATCAGATTGCCATTGGGTGATCACGCCTTCGGATTCATATGTCTGCACATTCTGCTGCATCGTCATATGATCATGATCCGTACTCATCGGCATGGACTCTGCGGAGGAATAAAAGGGAATAAAGAAAAGACTAGCGAAAATTAAATTAAAAATTGCACGCATGGGGAATACTCCGATACTGTCATCAGATAAAAATAGCCATTGTTCTGGAAAATAAATGGCAAATAAATTTCATTGAATATTGAGTGCTGGAAAACACTCAGGACAGCAGGGGCTATTCTCTGTATCGGCAGAACTGAACTTCGGCAGGAGGGGGAGTGACCGGAGGGGCAACCCAGTCTGCGGTAGTGACCGCTGTGCTGGCATCGACGGTGATCATTGCTAATGCCGGAAGGACCGGCAGTGCTACCAGCGGCACGGAACCACTGTCAGACGGGGTTCTTTCAGGGATGCAGTGCTTCTCACACAATACGGACTGACTTTGCATATACTCAGGAGAATCAGGGGTTTGCATAGTCATGTTGTGCGCCATGGGGGTATTTTCCACCGGCGGGCGCATATCGCACTGATGGCTGGCAAGCGCCAGCTGGGAATTGAGAATAAGCCAGCATAACGCGAACAGCAACGCACTGACCCGCTTGCCGGGCAAGCGCAGTGAATGCATAAACTGTGAAATCGCGAAACGCACTGACATGATCAATATTATTTCCGTAAGAAAGATGCGACTGAGTATATAAGGAAATAATGCGAAGAGGAAAGGGCAAACAGAATAAGTCAGGATTAAAATTGTCAGGATAATTAAAGAAGGCGAATAACAACGGGTTCTGTTATTCGCATGTTAATTAACGTGTGGCTTCAGGTAATAATTAACTTACAGCCAGCCTGATTTTTTAAGCTTCCAGTATAGCCACGCACAACCGGCGACAGTGACGCCCAGCGTCAGCGGATATCCCCACCAGTCATCCAGTTCCGGCATGTTTTTGAAGTTCATGCCGTACAGGCTGAAAATCACCGTCGGGATCGCCAGGATCGCGCCCCAGCCCGCCAGCCGCTGCACCACTTCGTTCTGATGCACTGACACCAGTGCCAGATTCACATGCATGGCGTTCGAGAGCATTTCGCGGAGATCATCTGTGGTGCGGATGACCTGATTGGTATGATCCTGCACATCACGCACATACGCGCGCAGGCTTTTGGGCATCAGCTCCTCAAAGTGATGACTGAGCTGATTACAGATATCTTCCATCGGCACTGCCGCATTGCGCAGCGACAACAGATCCCGCCGCAGGCTATACACCTGCTGCACCGCCTGCTGATTAAAGGTGTTACGGAACATCAGTTTTTCGATGGCAGCAAACTGTTCAGTGTACTGATGCAGAATTTCCAGATAGTTATCAACAATGGAATCGAGCACGCAATACAACGCATAACCCGGTCCTTTATTCATCATTTCAGGGCGTTCTTCCGCATGTTTACGGATCTCTTTGTAACTCGATGATGCGCCATGACGCACGGTGATCAGAAAGTTTTTGCCAAGGAACAGGTGTGTTTCGCCGTACTCAATGGTTTCATTCACTTTCTGCGCGGTGTGCGTAACAATAAACAGGGATTCACCGTACTGCTCGATTTTCGGGCGCTGATGCGCCGTCAGCGCGTCTTCAATCGCCAGATCATGCAGGCCGAATTCTTCCTGAATGCTGCGCATGTAGGCATCTTCAGGCTGCCATAATCCAAGCCAGACAAAGGTATCGGGCTCTTTCAACACTTCGCTGATGTCTTCGACCGTCACATCCTGTAATCGCTTACCGTCACGGTAAGCCACGCTGTTGATCACTGAATCACAGCTGGGTTTTTTCTCTTCGTTGGAAATGGAGTTCATTGTTTTACCCGATTGTTATTCAGACGAAAATCCTGCCCGCAGGCAGGATGAATTCAGTGTCTGAACAGAATAGCGCAGTCTCCGGGAAATGCGCTGTCGGGATATTTAAAAGAATGTTTCAGCCATCGGTGGACTGGCTTAGCGCTTCCCAGGCATCAATATCGGTATTCATTTGTTGCAGTTTTTCCCTGACAAATTTTACCGCGTCACTGCCGAGTAACAGCGAGGCAGGCGGTGCCGGCGAATTAATCAGTTGTAAAATAGCCCGGGCGGCTTTTTGCGGATCACCTGGCTGGTGGCCGCTGCGTTTTGCCCGGGTTTCACGCACGGGGCCGAAACTGGCGTCGTAATCACTGATCGTGCGCGGCGAGCGTACCATTGAACGTCCTGCCCAGTCAGTGCGGAACGATCCGGGCTGAATGGCCGTGACGGAAATATTGAACGGTTTAAGCTCTTTGCTCAGCGTTTCAGAAATCCCCTGTAAGGCGAACTTGCTGCCACAGTAATAACTGATGCCGGGCAAAGTGATAAAGCCACCCATTGATGTGATATTGAGCACATGCCCGGCGCGGCGTTGACGGAAATAGGGCAGAAAGGCTTTGATGACGGCCACCGCGCCAAAGACATTCACATCAAACTGATGCCGCGCCTCACTTAACGGTGATTCCTCCATAATGCCTTCATGTCCGTAACCGGCATTGTTAACCAGTACGTCAACGGCACCGATTTCCTGTTCTACGGCAGCGGCCAGCGGGGTGATAGCCTCGAAATCCGTGACATCCAGCACGCGGCCAAAACTGCGGCCAGGGGCCAGCGCCTCGAATTTTTCACAAGCCTGCGCATTACGTAATGTGCCGACCACGCGGTGCCCGGCTTGCAGAGCCTCCTCTGCCAGCGCGCGGCCAAATCCGCTGCTTACACCTGTGATGAATAATAATTTTGACCGGCTCATACACACTCCTCAATAAAAAACGGACTTGTAGCATAGGGCGTGCAACCCCGGAGCTGTAGCCCCGATCCTCTCTGATGTTTGCCTGTTCCTCTGAGTCATCTGGACACGGCGGATTCTCGGTGCGACACTTTATTCACTTTTTGCCAGGTATTTTCAGGGTGATATGAGGCATCTGACGTTGAGTGTGACTGAGCAAATGATCGCGCTTTTGGACCGGCTTACGCCCCGTGAAGGTTACAACCTCACGGCTCTGGCGGATGTGCGTTTTCTGCGTTCCGACCGTCCGCTTTTGCGTACGCCGGTTTTGTATGAGCCGGGGATTGTGATTGTCGTGCAGGGAAGTAAACGCGGTTTTTTAGGCAATAATGTCTATTTGTATGACGCGCAACATTATCTGGCCGTCTCAGTGCCGGTGCCTTTTACGATGGAAACCGACGCCAGCGTCAGCGAACCGATGCTGGCGATTTATCTTCGGCTGGATTTCACGCTGGCGGCAGAACTGATGTTGCAACTGGATGCGTATGACCCGCCACAGGTAGACGCGCCCAAAAGTATGGTGTCGAGTTTAATGGACGAAGCCATGCGGGCGTCAGTCTTGCGATTTTTACAGGTCATGGCGTCTGCGCAGGATGCTGAAATTCTGGGCAGACCGATGATGCGGGAGCTGTATTATCGCGTGCTGACAGGCGCTCAGGGCGGTACATTGCGCAGTGCGCTGGCCCTGCAGGGGCAATTTGGCAAGGTGATGAAAGCCCTGCGGAAATTGCACGCAGAATACCCCATGCCTCTGGATGTAAATGCGCTGGCAAAAGAGGCGGGGATGAGCGTGCCGACGTTTCACAGTCACTTTAAAAGCATTACTGATACATCGCCGATGCAATACCTCAAGTCCACCCGTTTGCATCAGGCCAGATTACTGATGTTGCGTAATAATCTGACCGCCTCAGCAGCCAGCGCGCAGGTGGGTTATGAAAGTGTGTCGCAGTTCAGCCGCGAATTTAAACGCTTATTCGGGCTGACTCCGGTGAGTGAAGTGGCGCGCATGAGGCAGAATTTTTCATTACCTGCCCCGGCCACGCCTTCTGATTTTATCTCTTCGCATTAAGCCGTGATTACGGCGTTACGCCCGCGGTGGTGTTGACTTTTACATCCGGTGTAGCCGCCGGGCCAAACACGGTGTAAGTCGGTAATTCTACATTCTGATAGGGCTCCCAGCCGCCGCCTAACGCTTTATAAAGCGAGACCAGATCGGTGCTGGTTTTCACTTTCGCTTCGGCGGATTGCTGATGCGCCTGTGCCAACTGACGCTGGGCATCAAGCACGTTGATAAAGGTGGAAAGCCCCTGACGGTAGCTGTCGCTGGCCAGATCAAACGCGGTCTGCAACGCCGCCGTAGTCTGCTCAAGTCCGTTGACCTGATCCTGATCGGTGCGGTAACTGACCAGCGCGTTATCCACATCCTGTAGTGCGGTCAGCACGGTCTGGCGATAACTGAGCGCGGCATTAGCCTGTTGCGCACGGGAAAGATGCACGCCGGAAACCAGACGTCCGCCCTGGAAAATCGGCAGGGAAATCTGCGGGCCAAAGGAGTAGAAATGGCTGCTCCAGTTATCGAGATAGCTGGCGTCGGTATTACGCATGCCAAACTGGCCGGTGAGCGAAATACTTGGGAACAACTGCGCGACGGATACACCGATATTTGCGGTTGCCGCATGGAGATCGGCCTCAGCCTGGCGCACGTCAGGACGACGGCGTGCCAGCTGTGAAGGCACACCGACCGGCACCGCAGCGGGCAGGGCTGGCAACGGTTTCGGCGCGGAGAGTTCAGCATCAAGCGAACCCGGCGTCTGGCCGAGCAGGACGGCCAGACCGTTCATTGCCTGACGTTCCTGCGCCTGATATTGCGGCAACTGAGCACGCAGAGAGCCTAACTGTGCGCGGGCATTTTCAACATCAAGCTGCGGTGACAGACCGTTTTGCTGACGGTTTTGCGTCAGGTCTAAGGTTTGCTGCGCCACGTCGATTTGCGTTTCGATAGCGGCTGTCACGCTTTGCGCACCACGCAACTGGAGATAAGTACGGGCAACTTCGGCTTCCAGCGACACTAATGCATCGTTGCGCTGTTCAACGGACGACTGCGTCTGGGCATTCGCGGCTTCGACCTGACGTCGTGTGCCGCCGAACAAATCCAGTTCCCAGCTGGCATCGAAATTGCCCTGATACAAATTCACCGGTCGTGTGGCCGCGCCGATGGCACCGGAAGCTTCCGGACCGAGCTGATCAATCTGCTGCGATGCACCGCTCGAATCGATAATCCCTTTCAGCCCGAGTTGCTGACGCGTCACTTTAGCGCTGCCCTGAACCGACGGTAACCAGGCACCTTCCGCCTGTTTTACCTGTTCACGGGCACCGGCAATGCGCAGCACCGCCTGTTGCAGGGAGATATTACCGGCAATCGCCCGGGTGATCAGACTGTCGAGCTGCGGGTCATTAAACGCTTTCCACCATAACGGATTGGGTTCCGAAGGCAGCGCAATAGACGCGCCATCTTTATCTTTCGGTTGCGTCATGTCGTTATAGGCCGGTGGCGTTACCGGGTTTGGCTTCTGATAATCAGGGCCAACGGAGCATGCAGCTAATACCAGCGTTAATGTCGAGAGTGTCAGGAAACGGGTGCCTGTATTTAAAACCCTCTCCCGGCCTCTCCCGTCGCAGGAGGAGCAGGGCGGCATCATTGATGGCTGATTTCTCAGAGTAGAGCTTTTCTTGTTCAACTTAATGTGCTCCGGCATTACCTTCGCTCTTAACCGGCGAAAGCAGGAAACAAAATGGGATCAAAATAACGGCGACGATGGCGCAGTAACCGAACACGTCGATATAGGCCAGAATGCGCGATTGTGAAATCATTTCCTGATACATCCGCGCAGTCGCCAGTTGTATCGGGTCGCCGGCGATGTGGGCAAAATCACGGATCGCCGCCGCGCTTTTACTGACTGCCTGATTAAACTGCTCATCGAGCGGTGACATGTTGTGCACCATGTGCGCACTGTGCGCCTGAGTACGTTCGGTGACACCGGCTGTTGCCAGCGAGATGCCGATCGAGCCGGCGACGTTACGGAACATGGTAAACAGCGCGGCAGCATCAGCGTTCATCTTTTGCGGGATCGTAATAAACGCAATGGTGGTCAGCGGCACAAACAGGAAACCGAGTCCTATCGACTGCGCACTGCGGAAAAGCACCAGTGTTTCAAAATCCACATCCGGGGTCAGCGTGGCCGAATAAATAAACGAAGCCGCCAGCAGGAAGAAACCGAAGGCAATGATGTAACGCGTCTGCACCACGGGCATCAGCTTGAGCACCAGCGGGATCGACAGCACGATCAGCACCGCGCCGGGCGACATCACCAGCCCCGAGAGCGTGGCAGTGTAACCCAGTTGCTGTTGTGCCAGTTGCGGGATCACCACCGAACTGCCATACAAAATCATCGCCATTCCGGCCATCAGCAAACCGGCGACCGCAAAGTTTTTATCCTTAAGACAACGCAGATCCACCACCGGCTTTTTGGCGTAAAGCAGCCAGTAAACTGCGCCGACAATCCCGGTGACCGCCAGTACGGCAAAGGTGACAATGAAACCGGACTGGAACCAGTCGTCGTCCTCGCCACGGTCCATCATCACCTGTAAGCAACCCAGACCCAGCGCAATCAGCCCGATACCAATGTAATCAATACTGAGTTTCCCCTTGGCTTTACGTTCCCACGGCGGGTCTTCCAGCAGCTGATAAATCGCCAGTAACGCGATGATCCCCACCGGAATGTTGATCAGGAATACCCAGCGCCAGCTGAAGTTATCAGTGATGTAACCGCCGAGCGTCGGGCCAACTACCGGCGCAACAATGATGGCAATCGAGGATAGGCCAAACGCCTTGCCCCGGTCTTCCGGTTTAAAGTAATCGAGCAATACCGATTGCTGAATCGGTTGCAAACCCCCACCGAAAAAGCCCTGCAGGATGCGGAATAAGATCATCTGCCAAAGTTCAGTGGCGACCCCGCACAGGAAGGAGCAGACGGTGAACATGCCGATACATATCAGGAAGTACGTTTTGCGGCCCATCACACGGCTGAGAAACGCTGAAATCGGCAGCACGATACCGTTCGCGACCAGATAGGACGTCAGGACCCAGGTCGATTCGTCATAACTGGAAGACAGCGAACCGGCGACGTGCGGCAGCGCCACGTTAACGATGGTGGTGTCCAGGATTTCCATGAACACCGCGATGGTCACGACGGCGGCGACTGCCCATGGATTAGCCTTGGGTTTCCAGTAGCTGCGATCTTCATTCATTCGACGGTCACCGTCGGTTCAACAGACAGCCCCAGTGGCAGGTGGTGATTTTCATCCAGTCCGCTGTCGATGATGATTTTCACCGGCACGCGCTGAACGATTTTCACGTAGTTTCCGGTGGCGTTTTCAGCCGGGAAGGCCGAGAAGCGTGAGCCGGTGCCTTGCTGAATACTGTCAACGTGACCATGAAGTTTGATGTCCGGGAAGGCATCGACGGTGATTTCCACTTTGTTACCCGGGCGCATGCGTTCGAGCTGCGATTCTTTATAGTTCGCGGCAATCCAGATATCTTTCGACACCACTGAGAACAGCGAGGTTCCGGCCTGCACCAGCGTGCCAAGCTGCACATTACGCTTGGTGACGTAACCGTCGAACGGGGCGCGTACCTGCGCATATGACAGATTCAGCGTCGCCGTTTCCAGCTGGGCTTTCGCCTGTTCAACCTGTTGCTGGCGGGCTTCGACGTTGGTTTCTGCCTGACGAATATTCAGCTGGACCTGCGCGGCCACCTGCACCTGCGCTTTGGCATTTTCCAGATCAGCGGTCGCAGACCGTACCTGCGCATTGGACGTATCGATATTTTGTTGGGTGGTGGCACGAGGATCGACGCCGCGCTGACGGCGGAAATCGGCGGTGGCATTAAGCAAATTGGCTTCCGCGCGCGTCTGCTGGGCTTTTGCCTGAGCAAGCTGCGCCGGATATTGCACTTTCGCCAGATCGTACTGCGCCTGCGCCTGATGTAACTGCGCGATGGCCAGACCCAGTTGCGCCTGTGCCTGATCGCGCTGCGCGGTGGCGTCACGCGGATCGATTTCCACCAGCAAATCGCCTTTTTTAACAAACTGGTTATCTTTCACGGCAAGACTGGTGACATAACCGGCAATTTTCGGGGCGATGGTCACGGCATCACCTTCGGTAAAGGCATCATCAGTACTGACCTGATCTTTTGTCATCAGCCACCAGACCAGTGCCACAACCACCATGATGACCACGACAATCCCGAGGATGATTAGCGGCTTCTTGCCGGGGCCTTTACGCTTTTCATCGTTATCCTGCTTGCCGTCATCAGGTTTTTTCTGGTCTTTGGGTGCCTGCGTGTGACCTTCTCCAGATTTTACCTGGCTGGAATCGAGTTCAGTGTTTGCGTCATCGGACGCGGAAGGCTGTGCTTTGTTATCGTTTGTCATAGTGCTCTTCTGATTATTGGCGGCCGCGCGCCTGAACAAAGAAATCTTGTCTTAAGCTAGAACGTATTGATGTAAATGCAAGTAAATCCATGTCAATTAACCTTAGTGAAAGCACAAAGATCCAAACCATAGGGAACGTCTTAAAAGTGGGAAATGGGTTATAATGCCGGGCTGGCATTGGTTTTTTAAAATAAGTAGTTCTCTGCTTCAGGAAATTCGTGTGAAAGATTCCCAACAACAACAACTGCTCCTGTGGGGCAAACCATGACCCGTCCTGCACCGTCTTATAAAGGGCTGACACGTATTGCCTCGCTGGTGTCGCTGTGTGTCGCATTAATCCTGGTTTGCGTCAAAGTTTGGGCATGGGCCGCCACCGGCTCGATTGCGCTGTTGACTTCTGCGGCTGACGGTCTGGTGGATGTGCTGGCCTCAATGGTGACGCTGATTGGTGTGCGTTATGCCGGACGTCCGGCCGATAAAGGCCATCGTTACGGACACGGCAAAGCCGAAGCTGTGGCGGCGTTTGTGCAGGCGCTGTTACTGGGTGGCGCGGGGCTGGTGCTCGGCGGGGAATCCATCGGGCGGATCATTAATCCCGAACCGCTGGCGCAACTCGGTCTGGGCATCTGGGTGATTATCGGCAGTTCCCTGGCCGCGACCGGCCTGGTGCTGATGCAAACCTATGTGGTGAAACGCACCGGTTCAACGGCCATCGCTGCTGACCGTGCGCACTACATCACAGATGTGGCTGTGAATATCGCTGTATTACTGGCGCTGATTTTCGAACGTTACTTTGGCTGGACGCGTTCCGACTCCATCGGCGCGCTGTTGATTTCCTTCTACATGCTCTGGAACGCGCGTGGTATGGCGGCCGATGCCTTAACTCAGTTGCTGGACAGGGAGCTGAGTGCTGACGATCGTAAACGCGTTAAAGCGGCAGTATTAAGTGTGGAAGGTGTGCGTGGCGTGCATGACATCCGCACCCGCAACGGCGGTGACCGTGTGTTTGTCGAGTTCCACCTTGAGGTGGATGGCAATCTGACGGTGGATATCGGACACGATATTGGTGATGCTGCTGAAATGGCGGTCAGTAAATTATTCAAGTCAGCGGATGTGACAGCGCATCTGGAGCCGGACGGGATTGATGACGACAGACTGGATAATATCCTGAGCTGATTGCTTCAAATTCAAGGTTGTGGGCGTCGGCCCACACCGACCAGAGACCCGGTAACGCGCGGGCCTTTGGACTCCGCGCTTTTTAACTGCGCGCTGCCGCTGGAGGCTATGTTTCAGATAGGTGTGTGATAGCCGCAAAATCCCGCCGCTGCGCGGTGCCCTTCGTTCGGGTTACAACCCGCGCAAACAGATGCGCGGTTTTCCACCTTTCCCTCCGGCGGTATTTTGGAACCGGGTGATACCTGAAACATAGCCAGCGAGCGGAAGCGCTTGTTGAAAAAGCGAAGGGAGATCCAAGAGGGAAAAAGCACTTTTCCCTCTTGGGCGGTTTCGGCGCAGCGCGTTAAGTGAGCATCGCACGTAAGAAACCGAAAGTTTCTCGATCAGGCGTTCAGTGCAACTGAGAAACCAAAACTTACCCAATCCGGTTTCGAAGGGTTCCAAAGGGACATCTCCCTTTGAAAAACTATCACTTAATCGCCATGGCATCCCGCATCGTATAGAACAAATCCGTCTGGTCGGTCAGACCGACCACATTCGCTGCATGCGGCCCGAACGCGGCGATACGCAGTTGTGTCCCGGTGTGCCCCTGTGAATCCTCTTCTGAGTTGCCGTAACTGATGGTCATCGGCGCACCGTCTTTGGTGGTCAGTGTTTGCGTCAGGCCGGGCGCTTTGGCATCGGTTTCGATAATCTGGCTGGAATGGGCATGATCGGCGGTGACGATAACCAGCGTGTTGCCGTCCTGTCGGGCGAACGCCAGCGCTTTTTGCACCGCTTCATCCAGATCCACTGTTTCCCCGAACTGGCCGCACGGATTAGCGGCGTGATCTTGTTTATCAATCGATGCGCCTTCAACCTGCAGGAAGAAACCGTTCTGATTCGTTTTCAGCAAGTCGATGGCTTTTTCAGTCATAACGGCCAGCGTCGGGATGTCGGCGGTGCGCTGCGGATTGGCTTCACAGGTAACAGCCGGTTTATCAATGTTGCCGTGATAAGTGGCCTTCGGACCCTGCCAGCGTACCGGCATGTTGCCCTCGGAGAACAGGCCAAGAACCGGTTTCTTCTGGTCTGCCTGCGTGACAGCACTGAGCTGCTCCGCGTTTTCCACCCACACGTAACCCTGTGCCAGTGCCTGATCTTTCAGGGATTTACCCTGGAACTCACCGGCTTTAGCCAACTGGCTGAAAGATTTTCTGCCGCCGCCCAGCGTGACGTCTGCGCGGGTTTGCAATAACTGTTCGGTGATCGAACCACGTCCGCCGTTTTCCAGCCCGTTGCTGGCACATTTTTCCGCCGTTTCTTCCGGACCGTAGCACTTACGTGAGGTTACGTGGGCGATTTGCGCAGCCGGGGTTGCATCCTGCAATTCGGCAGTGGAGACGTTGCCGGTGGCCTTGCCTGCGGCTTTGGCGATCTCAAGAATAGTCTGGTGATCTTTACCGTTAACATCTACACCAATCGCGCCGTTATAGCTTTTAACACCTGTCGCCCAGGCGGTGGCGGATGCTGCAGAATCGGTCACGTAACTCGGTTTCTGCGTTTTCTTATCCAGAGAATAATGGGTGTACTGACCGGTCAGCGGCAGGGCATCGATACCTTTAAAATAGCCGCCGGCGCCTTCTGCATAGTTGCGGGCGGAGGTGATTTCAGAATCCCCCATACCGTCGCCAATCAGTAAAATCACGTTTTTCACCGTTTTGTCTGAAAGTGACGCTTTCAGCGCGGCGGTCTGGTCACCGCTCAGGCGACGCGCGCCACCCGGTTCTGTCAGCACACCTTTTGCTGCGCGGTCAGTCAGCGAGTCAGTTTCAGTGGCGAGGACAGTGGCAGAGGTGGAAAGCAGCAGGGCGGCAGTCACGGCGCGGGCCACAAGAGATACGGATTGTTGCATTGTCAAAACTCCTTTTCATAAATCATCGGAAATAAAAATACACATATAGATATTTTTTGTTACCGGAAGGTTAAGTCAGAGTTGTGACATTTTAATGACAGTGATGGAGAGGATGTTGCTTTACGCCTCCCCTTCGCAGGGGAGGGAGTTATCCGTAGTTTCCTTTTGCGTTTGCAAAAAAAAAGCCCCGATGAACGGAGCTTTTTCACTAAAACGGCAGGGACGCAATTAATTAACCTGAACCGGCATCCCTGAACGCATCTCAATAGCGCGCTGAACCACAGTCTGGTTGACCGCAGGATCCATCGATACGCTGCTTGCGTTACCGGTCAGAGTGATTGGCAGCGGCTGCTGGGAATCAAACTCTTCCTGGTTAGAGGACAGCGGGTTATGGATCTCAATATAACGTTTACCGTCCGGCTCAACGGTGGCTTTCACCGGCTCGTTGATGAACTGAACGCGGGTGCCTTGCGGAACGTTGTCGAACAGCCATTTGATGTCGGCATCACGCAAACGTACACAACCGTGGCTCACGCGCAGACCGATACCGAAGTTGGCGTTGGTGCCGTGAACTGCATACAGACGGCCAACATACAGTGCGTACAGCCCCATCGGGTTGTCCGGGCCAGCAGGGAAGACGGCGGGCAGGAATTCACCACGGGAAGCATATTCTTCATGCATTTTCGCCGTCGGGGTCCAGGTCGGGCCAGCTTTTTTACGCTGAACCGTAGTCACCCAGTTCATCGGGGTGTCTTTGCCCAGTTCACCGATACCGATTGGCAGCACGACCACAGTATTGGTGCCTTTCGGGTAGTAATACAGACGCATTTCAGCACTGTTGATCACGATGCCTTCATGCGGGGTATCAGGCAGGATCAATTGCTGAGGGATAGTCAGCACGGTGCCCGGGGTTGGCAGATAAGGATCAACGCCAGGGTTAGCTTCGAGCATATTGCTCAAACCCATCTGGTATTGCGCTGCAAAATGTTCCAGCGGCAGGCTGCTGCCCTGCGGAACGGTAACTGTGATGTTTTCACCGACCAGACGGCCATTATTGGCCGGAAGAGGGTAGACCACAGCAAAAGACGCCTGGCTATATGCAGCAACTGCCAAAACCAGGGTAAGGATTGCGCGAATGCTCATTTTCATATTTTCGTTGGTCGTTAATGCCACACTGGCAGTTGTCAGGATGTTAATTCCCCCCGATCCGATCGTAACCGGCCGGAGGAATAGTGTACTTGCACATAGCACTTGAAAGGGACACGGTATGTGTAACGAATCGCATTTCAGGGCCGCTAATTATAAGGATTTATTTCAAACAGGCCAAAGCTTTCTCATCTTGTTCGAAAAGTTCCCTGCCACAACCGCATTTTTTGCGGCAGCCTGCACATTTTCTTCACATTCCTGACTTTATTTACGGCAAAACGGCACCATGACCAGCGCGGCAACAAACATCCACGCCATGACCTGAAAGATGTCGTTGAACGCCAGTGTCAGGGATTGCGCCGCGACTTTCGCGCCAAATATCCCTTTTGCCATCAGCAATGCCTGAGCGGTGTCCGGCGTCAGGTGGACAATTTTTTGCGCCAGCGAATCTATCATCTCCTGCGCATGATCCCCATAGTGTCCCAGCGATTCGCCGAAACGTGCAGCGTGCACGCGGGTCCAGTCCTGCAGCCAGGTATTCACCGTGGCAATACCAATCGCGCCGCCGAGATTACGCATCAGATTAAACAGCCCTGAGGCGTAGCGCAGTTCCGGCCCCTGAAACGCGGTCAGGGCCATGTTCACACTCGGCACGATGCACAACATAATGAACAGGCCGCGCACCACCTGCGGCCAGAAGAACTGTTCTGCTCCCCAGTAGGTTGTGACCGTCGTCGTCAGCCATAAACTCAGTGCGAAACCGGATAAACCCACCGTAATCAGGACCCGCCGGTCGACACGGCTGATTAATCGGGCGGCGATAATCGTACTGAAGAATTGCCCGACGCCGACCACAAACACCGTTGTGCCAATTTCCAGGCTGTTGAAATCTCGGATGCGGCCGAGGAAAACCGGCGTCAGATATGTTGAGGCATACAGACCAAAACCGACCACCAGATTGAACAGACAGGCAAAGGTGAATGTGGGGTCACGGAAGGGGCTCAGGCGTACGATCGGGTTTTTTGAATAAAAGGATCGCTCGAGAAACAGTACAAAGGCCACCAGCGAGAACCACGCCGAAATCTGGATTTGCGGTTCGCTGAACCAGTTTTTTCGCGGGCCTTCTTCCAGCACATACTCCAGACAACCGAGAGCTATCGCCATCGACAACAAATGTACCCAGTCGATACGTTTAAGCATCGGGAAATCGGCTTTATCCACATGAATAAATAACACGGCGCCGGTGGCAACCAGAGCGCCTGGCAGGATATTGATGAAGAAAATCCATCGCCAGTCGAGTAATTGCGTCACCACGCCACCCACCGTCGGTCCCAGTGTGGGGGCCAGCACGCTGACCATGCCGAGGATCGCCGGGATCAGCGCCTGCTGTTTACCCTGAAACATCGCGAATCCGGTCGCGAATACTGTCGGCACCATCGCGCCGCCGGTAAAACCCTGCAATGCGCGAAAGAAGATCATCGACTCAATATTCCACGACAATCCGCAACCGATGCTGCTGAGGGTAAACAACGCCGCCGATGCGCTGAACAGCCAGCGGGTAGAAAGTGCCTGCGCCAGGAATGCGGAGAAGGGGATCATCACCAGTTCGGCGATCAGATACGAGGTTTGCACCCAGCTGATTTCATCTGGTCCGGCGGAAAGCCCGGCCTGCACATCGTTTAACGAAGCGGCGACGATCTGGATGTCGATCAGCGCCAGAAACATACCAAACGCCATAATGCTGAAAATCAGAAATTTGCGTGATGTCGGGTAATCCGCAGGCGAGAGCGTCGCGGCTGGCGGCAGGTTGGCAGACATATTGTGAAATCCCGGAGCTTGTTTGTATGATGAGTATCATATTAATATGATGTTCATCATGCAATGAGTGGAATTAAAAATGAGCGAAGCAACGACAGGAGAAGGGATGCCGGTCCCGGTAGAGAAGGTCAATAAACGATCTAAGCGGATCTTCGTGGTCAGCGGTATTGCGCTGGTGGTAGCCCTTGGCGGTGCGGCATGGTTACTGGCTGCACCCGCGTCAGAATCGACGGATGATGCGTATCTGACAGCGGATGCGACCCTCGTTGCGCCAAAAGTAAAAGGCTTTGTGTCGCAGGTGCTGGTGAATCATAACCAGCGGGTGCATGCCGGCGATAAACTGGTACTGATCGATAGCGAAGAGTTTACGGCGCGTCTGGCCGCTGCGCAGGGGGAACTTGAAGATGCCCGCGCGCAGGTGGCACAACAGGAAGCCGCATTGCTGAGCCAGCAGGCGCAGGAGCAGCTGGCGCTCACCCAAATCGAGGCCGCGCGCACGGCGATCCGTTCCTCGCGTGCTGAACAGCAACATGCAGAGGCTGAGCAGCAGCGTTATCAGTCGCTGGCGGTTAGCGGGGCCACGTCTCGTAACGATGCAGACCGGTATAAAACGGTGGCGGTGACGGCAGAGCAAACCTCTGCGCACGCCGCAGCTATGCTGGATGTCGCCCAAAATCAGGCAGCGGTAACACATGCACAGCGGGCAGAAATTCAGGCGGCACTGGCGCTGGCGAAGGCTGCTGTGGTGAAAGCGCAGGCAGCAAAAGCGCTGGCGCAGCAGGATCTCAATCACACCACTATTTTTGCCGCTGTTGATGGCGTGGCGGGCAACCGGCAGGTACAGATAGGCGATTACGTCACACCCGGTCAGCGTTTGATGACACTGGTACCGGAGCAGGGCATTTATGTAACGGCCAACTTCAAAGAAACGCAGACCGGCAGAATGCAGCCGGGACAACGGGCGGATGTGCATGTGGATGCATTGCCGGGCGTGACATTTCACGGTGAAGTCGACAGCCTCGCGCCGGGTTCTGGCTCAACGTTCGCATTGCTGCCGTTTGAGCCGGGCACGGGTAATTTCACCAAAATTGTTCAGCGGGTGCCGGTGCGTATCCGTCTGGACACCGGTCAGCCTGATTTAGCGGCGCTGCGCCCCGGATTATCGGTGGATGCACGCGTTTCGCTAACTGATCCTGTCAGGTAAACTATGACGGCAATTTTCTGATTATCAGGGTGTTACTATGCGCTACGAAAGTGAACATAAACCTAAAATCCGTGAGCGGATCGTGAAGGAAGCGGCGAAAGCCATCCGCGCCAAAGGGCCATTGCAGGTCAGCGTGGCAGGTGTGATGAGCAAAGCCGGCCTGACGCACGGTGGGTTTTATGCGCACTTTGCCTCAAAAGAGGCGTTGATTGAGGCGGCCATCGGGCAGATGTTTAATCAGGTTATGGCCCGCTGGGATAAAGAAAATCAGGGACTGACGGCGCAGAAGCAACTGGCAGGGTATATCGATTTTTATTTGTCGCCGTGGCACCGCGATAACCGTGCGCAGGGTTGTCCGGTATCGGCGCTGGCCTCTGAAACTCCCCGTATGTCGGCACCCTGTCAGGCAGAGTTTGCGCGTGGTATCGGACGTATCCGTGAAATGATTATCCGTCAGATAACAGAGATGGGTGTCGATGATCCGCAAACGCTGGCGATTTCGGTGAGTGCGGAACTGATGGGCAGTTTGTCACTGGCACGCTGTGAGCCGGACCGGCAGGTATCGGATGCCTTGCTGGAAAGTGCGAAGAAAGCGCTGAAGGCGCGGTTAAATTTGCCGGGATAATAAACTCTCAGAATCGCTCCCTCCCCTGCGAAGGGGAGGGT
>NZ_JAFMOS010000418.1 GCF_019049755.1 Rahnella perminowiae | reverse complement strand
ATAAAACCCGGACATAAAAAAACGCAGCCTGAGCTGCGTTTTTAAAACCTTATTGCGATGACTTTTATGCGACCGGTTTACTTTCCCATGTATCACGCAGGCCCACGGTACGGTTAAATACCAGATGTTCCGCGCCGGAGTAGCGACTGTCAGCGCAGAAATAACCTTCACGCTCGAACTGCAGGCTGATTTCAGCCTGAGCAGCCACCAGCGACGGTTCAACAAAACCGTGCGCAATCACCAGAGACTCCGGGTTGATTGTGGTCAGGAAATCTTCTGCCTGCCCGGGGTTGGCAACATTGAACAGACGGTCATACAAGCGGAACTCAGCCGATTTACCTTCTGAAGCCGAAACCCAGTGGATCACACCTTTCACCTTGCGGCCATCGGCAGGATCTTTACTGAGGGTGTCGATATCGTAAGAGCAGAAAATCGTGGTGATATTCCCTTCTGCGTCTTTCTCGATACGTTCTGCTTTGATCACATAGGCATTACGCAGACGCACTTCTTTGCCCAACACCAGACGCTTGTACTGTTTATTGGCTTCTTCACGGAAATCGGCCTGATCGATGTAAATCTCACGGGTAAACGGTACTTCGCGGCTGCCCATTTCCGGTTTGTTCGGATGGTTCGGCATCTTCACCCACTGCACAGCATCACCCGTAAAGTTTTCAATGATCACTTTAACCGGATTGATCACTGCCATAGCGCGCGGTGCATTCTCGTTCAGATCGTCACGGATACAGGATTCCAGCGCCATCATTTCAACGTTGTTATCCTGCTTGGTCACACCGATACGACGGCAGAATTCACGGATTGAAGCAGCGGTGTAACCCCGGCGACGCAGGCCCGACACCGTCGGCATACGCGGATCGTCCCAGCCTTCAACAATCTTCTCCGTTACCAACAGGTTTAGCTTACGCTTGGACATGATGGAATATTCTAGATTCAGACGGGAGAATTCGTACTGACGCGGGTGGCAGGGAATAGAAATATTATCCAGAACCCAGTCGTAGAGACGACGGTTATCCTGGAATTCCAGCGTACACAGCGAATGGGTGATCCCTTCCAGCGCATCGGAAATGCAGTGGGTAAAATCGTACATCGGATAGATGCACCATTTTTTACCGGTCTGGTGGTGTTCTGCGAACTTAATACGGTACAGAACCGGATCACGCATGACAAAGAATGGCGAGGCCATGTCGATTTTAGCACGCAGACAGGCAGCGCCTTCAGCGAACTCACCGTTACGCATTTTTTCAAACAGCGCAATATTCTCTTCTACGCTACGATCGCGATACGGGCTGTTTTTACCCGGCGACGTCAGTGAACCGCGGTATTCACGGATCTGCTCAGGAGACAGTTCATCCACATACGCCAGACCTTTGTTGATCAGTTCCAGCGCGTAAGCATGCAGTTGATCAAAATAGTCCGAGGAGTAATGAATATCGCCGCTCCAGTCGAAACCTAACCACTGAACGTCGTGTTTGATCGACTCAACGAATTCGATATCTTCTTTTGCCGGATTGGTATCGTCAAAACGCAGATTGCACTGCCCCTGATAGTCTTGTGCAATGCCGAAATTCAGGCAGATAGATTTCGCATGACCGATATGCAGATAACCATTAGGCTCAGGCGGGAAACGGGTGCGAACGGTATTATGTTTCCCGGTCGCCAGATCTTCATCAATAATCTGACGGATAAAATTTGTTGGGCGGGCTTCAGCCTCACTCATTGTGCAATTCCTCTACGCAACATTGACTCTACGGATAACCGCTTATGTTCCAACAAGCCACGTCGGGAAACAACCGTTAGTTGCATAAAATCGTGGTTATCTCTGCTGCGTCTGTTCTCAGGCAATAAAAAAGCGGGAAGAGATCGCTCTCTTCCCGCTGTCACTCCGTCAACCTGTTACGCCATCTGGCGAATTATTTGCTCTGGATGTCGAACAGCTTGGTCTGTCCCGCGACCACGGAACCACTGGCCAGTGAGACCACACCGGTATAATCATCAATATTACTGACGACGACCGGGCTTATCATTGAACGGGCATTGGCGTTCAGATAATCCAGATCCAGTTCCAGCACAGGCTGACCGGCGGTGACTGTTGCGCCTTCCTCGACCAGTCGGGTAAAGCCCTGTCCGTTCAGCGCCACAGTATCAATCCCCATATGCACCACGATCTCAGCACCGGAAGTGGTTTCCAGGCAGAAAGCATGATTGGTATTGAAGATTTTCACGACGGTGCCCGCGGCTGGCGATACCACAATTTTATCGGTAGGACGAATAGCGACACCATCACCTACGGCTTTGCTGGCAAAGGCTTCATCAGGCACCTGATCCAGCGCGACGATATCACCCGTTACCGGAGATACTAAAGTTTCCACTACCGTTTTCACGCTGTTTGGCACGGCCTGAGGTGCAGTTTTGACAGCAGCAACCGGCTCAGCCGTTGCAACACCTGCGGCGACTGGCCCGCGAGCCATCACTTTTTTCATTGCATCAGCCAGAGATTCAGCTTTTGCACCCACAATAACCTGAATGCTTTGTTTATTCAGACGAACAATTCCTGACGCACCCAGACGTTTACAGGCAGCATCATCAACGGTGCCCGCATCTTTTACATTCAGACGCAGACGGGTAATACAGGCGTCAATACCTTTGAAGTTGTCAGAACCGCCCAGCGCACCGATGTAACTCAGCGCCAGCTGGTTCAGACCTTCTTCTGTATTGCTGTTCGCTTCCGGCTCACCGATATGCCCAACGTCGTCTTCACGACCCGGCGTTTTCAGGTTGAACATGCGGATAATTACGCTAAACAGAACGAAGTAGATGACGAAGAATACGACGCCCATCACCAGCAACATCCAGACGTTCTTGCTGGCTGCTGGCAGGTTGTACATCAACGCATAGTCGATGGCACCTGCGGAGAAGGAGAAGCCGGCGTGGATACCCAACGCTGTCGCAATGTACAGGCTGACCCCGGTAAGGATAGCGTGGACTAAATACAGTAGCGGAGCCAGGAACATGAACAGGAATTCTAATGGCTCGGTCACACCGGTCAGGAATGCGGTCACCGCGACTGAAACCAGCATACCGCCAACCAACGAACGACGCTCTTTCGGTGCAGCGAAGTACATTGCACATGCTGCGCCTGGCAGACCGAACATCATGATTGGGAAGAAGCCGGACATGAACATCCCTGCAGTGCCGTCACCCGCGTAGAAGCGGTTGATGTCACCGTGGAATACAGTACCCGCAGCGTTAGTGAAGTCACCAATCTGGAACCATGCGATGGTGTTCAGAACCTGATGCAGACCGGTTGGGATCAGCAAACGGTTTACGAAACCAAAGATACCTGCACCGAATGCACCAGCACCTACGATCCACTCCCCACCCGCACGGATTGCATCCTGCACCGGAGGCCAGACGTAACCGAAGATAGCGGCCAGAATCAGACAGAAGAAGCCGGTTGCGATAGGAACGAAGCGTTTCCCACCGAAGAAACTCAGGAAGTCAGGCAGTTTGATATCAGACCAGCGGTTGTAAACCATACCGCCCACCAGACCGGTGATAATACCGGCCAGCACGCCCATGTTTACCGCAGGGTTGATGGTGATCATCGCTTTAGTCAGGATGAAGTAACCAATACCACCTGCTAATGCTGCTGCCCCGGCATTATCTTTAGACCAGCTGGATGCCACACCAATAGCAAAAATTAATGCGAGGTTATCGAAAATCCCGCCACCGGCTTGCGCGATGAAAGGCATATTAAGAAGATCAGGCTGACCGAAACGCAGCAATAAAGCAGCGACTGGCAGTACGGCTATCGGCAGCTGTAGCGCTCTGCCTAAACGCTGAAAGAATCCAAGAATATTCACATTTCCCCCTATCCGCCGTCAGGCGAATCACCTAAGTAGTTTAATTAGTATGGTTACTACCTTTACATTTACCGTTCCGATTTAACCAACTGCACATATAACTAACAGCAATGCGAGTGTAAAAAGATTATTTCGTATCGCAAATTAAAACCTCTCTTTTTGTGAGAATCGTCACCAAAAAGAGGTGATAACATGCCATTTTACTGGTCAAGACACCAAACTTATTTTATCATTAAAAAAATCCAGACGGCATTGTGCCACTCATAAACCGTTGCGGTGGTTTACGCTTAACAAAACCGCCTTTGAACCGACGAACTTAGTTTTTGCTTTGACTACCTATATCCGAGTCATTGACGTTGCAGACAGAGAGCAGTCAATACCCCCTGCTACGCCAAGGACAAAGGATATCAACAGTATATTCAATATTCTGAAACTCGAGGTATCTGATGAGACTTATTCCGTTAAACACCCCCACTGAAGTTGGCAAATGGGCTGCACGTCATATCGTTGAACGCATCAACGCGTTTAAACCCACTGCAGACCGTCCTTTTGTATTAGGCTTACCAACCGGGGGTACCCCGCTCGAAGCTTACAAGCATTTAATCGCTATGCATAAAGCAGGCCAGGTTAGCTTTAAGCATGTAGTGACTTTCAACATGGACGAATATGTCGGTCTGCCGCAGGAACACCCTGAGAGCTACCATACGTTTATGTACAAAAACTTCTTTGACCACGTTGATATTCCACGCGAAAACATCAATCTTCTGAATGGTAACGCACCCGACGTCAACGAAGAATGCCGCCAGTACGAAGCGAAAATTAAGTCTTACGGCAAAATTAACCTGTTTATGGGTGGCGTGGGCAACGACGGGCATATCGCATTCAACGAACCGGCTTCTTCTCTGGCTTCCCGTACCCGTATCAAAACCCTGACGCATGAAACCCGTATCGCGAACTCACGTTTCTTCGACAATGATGTCTCTCAGGTGCCAAAATACGCCCTGACCGTGGGTGTTGGCACACTGCTGGATGCGGAAGAAGTGATGATTCTGGTCACTGGTCATGCGAAAGCGCAGGCACTGGAAGCGGCTGTTGAAGGTAATATCAACCACATGTGGACCATCAGTTGCCTGCAATTGCACGCAAAAGCCGTTATGGTGTGTGATGAACCTTCCACCATGGAACTGAAAGTCAAAACTGTTAAATATTTCCGCGAGTTAGAAGCGGAAAATATGAAAAACCTTTAATTAATTGAGTCCCCGAAAGCATTGGAGTTGCAGCAAGACGGCAACTGAACGAATCTCCGGGAGCTTACTCAAGTAAGTGACCGGAGTGAGTGAAGGCAGCCAACGCCGCTGCGGCTCAAAGGATTTAGGGGAATGGGGGCATGATGTACGCATTGATTGAGGGCCGGGTCTATACCGGTCATGACGTTCTGGATAACCACGCGGTAGTGATTGCCGATGGCAAAATCGAACGTGTCTGCCCGGTGAGTGAATTGCCGGCGAATGTGGAAACCCGCAGTCTGGATGGTGCCATTCTTGCCCCCGGATTTATCGATCTGCAACTTAATGGTTGTGGCGGTGTGCAGTTCAACGATTCACTGGAAGCGATTTCAGTAGAAACGTTAGAAATCATGCAGAAAGCCAATGAAAAATCCGGATGTACCAGTTTCTTGCCGACGCTCATCACCTGTAGCGATGACTACATGAAACACGGCATTAGCGTCATGCGCACCTATCTGGAAAAGTATCCAAATCAGGCATTGGGCCTGCATCTGGAAGGACCGTACCTCAGCCCGCTGAAAAAAGGCACGCATAATCCGGCCTTTATCCGGCTGCCAGACAGCGCAATGATTGATTTCCTGTGCGCCAATGCGGATGTAATTACCCAACTGACGCTCGCACCTGAACAGGTTGATGCAAAATATATCCGCCAGCTGCATGAAGCAGGAATCGTCATTTCCGCAGGTCATTCAAATTCAACCTATGCTGAAGCACGTGCCGGTTTTGCCGCAGGTATCAGCTTTGCTACGCACCTTTATAATGCAATGCCTGCTATCACAGGTCGTCAGCCTGGTCTTATTGGTGCAATTTTTGATACGCCGGAAGTGTATACCGGCGTGATCGCTGACGGTCTGCATGTCGACTGGGCGAATATCCGCAACGCGAAAAAGCTCAAAGGTGAGAAGCTGGTGCTGGTCACCGACGCAACTGCCCCTGCTGGCGCGAATATTGATGAGTTCATTTTTGCCGGTAAAACAATATACTACCGTGACGGACTCTGTGTGGACGAAAACGGAACACTGAGCGGCTCGGCCCTGACAATGATTGAAGCGGTGCAAAACAGCGTCGAACATGTCGGGATTGCTCTGGATGAAACGCTGCGTATGGCAACGCTTTATCCGGCGCGCGCTATTGGTGTTGCCGATCAACTGGGCAGCATCGAAGCAGGTAAAGTCGCCAACCTCACCGCGTTCACTCATGATTTTAAAATCACAAAAACTATCGTTAATGGTGACGAAGTTTAATTGAGCGGATAAAAGCATTGATGACAACTGGCGGACAGCAGGCACAAATCGGCAACGTTGATCTGGTGAAGCAGTTAAACGGCGCGGCGGTTTACCGCCTGATTGACCAACAAGGTCCCATTTCGCGCATTCAGATTGCTGACATGAGTCAGTTAGCGCCCGCCAGTGTCACCAAAATCACCCGACAATTACTTGAGCGCGGGCTGATTAAAGAAGTTGACCAGCAGGCTTCCACCGGGGGTCGGCGCGCGATTTCTATCATCACCGAAACCCGCCCTTTCCATACCGTCGCAGTGCGTCTTGGTCGTCATGATGCGACGATTACACTCTATGATCTCAGCGCCAAATCTCTGGCCGAACAACATTACGCCCTGCCCGAACGGACTCAGGAAACCCTCGAAAATGCCCTGTTCGAGGCGATTGCGCAATTCATCGAATTTAATCAGCGCAAAATTCGCGAACTGATTGCCATTTCCGTCATCCTTCCGGGGCTGGTCGATCCGAATAAAGGCATCGTGCGCTACATGCCACATATCAGCGTGGGCGCGTGGAAATTAGTCGATGCGCTGGAGGCCCGGTTTAAAGTTACCAGCTTTGTTGGCCACGATATCCGCAGCCTGGCACTTGCCGAGCATTACTTTGGTGCTACCCGCGACTGCCAGGACTCTATTTTGGTTCGTTTACATCGCGGTACCGGTGCCGGAATCATCGTTAACGGCCAGATTTTTCTCGGCAGTAACGGCAACGTCGGTGAAATTGGCCATATACAGATCGACCCGCTGGGCGAACGCTGTCATTGCGGTAATTTCGGCTGTCTGGAAACCGTTGCGGCTAACGCTGCCATCGAAAATCGGGTACGTCATTTACTGACACAAGGTTATGCCAGCAAACTCAGCCTGAACGATTGCTCAATTTCGGCGATCTGCAAAGCCGCCAACCGCCACGATCCGCTGGCAACCGAAGTCATCGAACACGTTGGCCGCCAGTTGGGTAAAGGTGTCTCGATCGCGATAAACCTGTTTAATCCGCAAAAAGTGGTGATAGCCGGCGAAATTACCGAAGCCGATAAAGTGCTGCTTCCGGCGATTCAGAACTGTATAAATGCGCAGGTTCTGAAAGATTTCCGGCGTAATTTACCCGTTGTGACGTCCGCCCTGAATCATCAGTCAGCGATTGGTGCGTTTGCCCTGGTTAAACGGGCAATGTTAAATGGCGTTCTGTTACAGCGCCTGATGGAAAATTAAGACGTGCTATAGTATCTGGCTGCCAGAAATGGGACTGAAAATGTGGGTTTGGAAATCATGACGATAAAGAACGTAATTTGTGACATTGATGGTGTGCTGTTGCACGACAATACCGCAGTACCCGGTGCCGACCGTTTTCTGGCGCGGATTCAGGAACAGGGGATGCCTTTGGTCATTCTCACTAACTACCCTTCCCAGACAGCACAAGATCTGGCAAACCGTTTCAGCGCTGCCGGTCTTGACGTGCCTGAAAGTGCTTTTTTCACTTCCGCCATGGCCACCGCTGATTTTCTCAAACGTCAGGAAGGCAAAAAAGCCTATGTCGTCGGCGAAGGTGCCCTGATTCATGAATTATATAAAGCCGGTTTTACCATTACCGATATCAATCCTGATTTCGTGATTGTCGGTGAGACCCGTTCTTATAACTGGGACATGATCCATAAAGCCGCCTATTTTGTGGCAAACGGCGCGCGCTTTATCGCAACAAATCCTGATAATCACGGGCACGGTTTTGTACCGGCCTGCGGTGCGTTGTGTGCACCTATCGAAAAAATCACCGGCCGCCAGCCATTTTATGTCGGCAAACCGAGTCCGTGGATTATCCGTTCGGCACTCAATAAAATGCAGGCGCATTCCGAAGATACCGTCATCGTGGGTGATAATCTGCGGACTGACATTCTGGCGGGCTTCCAGGCAGGTCTGGAAACCGTTCTGGTGCTGACCGGCGTTTCCACGCTCAATGATATAGAGGGCATGCCTTTCCGCCCGACCTGGATTTACCCTTCCGTGGCCGACATTGACG
>NZ_JAFMOS010000419.1 GCF_019049755.1 Rahnella perminowiae | reverse complement strand
CAATTAGTTAGTTTACTAAGTAACAAGTTTATTGCTATTTCACACTGCACGAAAAGATTAAAATCCCATAACAATAAGGGGTTATATAGCAACATCATCCTCATGTTTTGAAATATAGAAACATAGGTGATGACAATATGCTTACACAGAGAAATCAGGCGCTCTCGTATAGTAGAGGACTTGTTGAGAATGGTTGTTCTCAATTTCCCCAAAAGAGTGAATTCTATGCGCCTGAAGTTACTTTCTGTCAGTACAGTGCTACTGCTTTGTGCATGTGACGGGACCGCCAGCTCTGCTTCTCCGGCAGTGCAGGTTCCTGCGGTAAATGTCATTACTTTGCACAGCCAGCCCGTTACCCTCACGACCAGCCTGCCCGGCCGCACCACTGCCGTACGCAGCGCAGAAGTCCGGCCGCAGGTGAATGGTGTGATCCAAAAACGCCTGTTTGTGGAAGGCAGTGAAGTCAAAGCCGGTCAGCAACTTTATCAGATTGATCCGTCAACCTATCAGGCGGCGTTTGACCGCGCCATGGCGACCTGGAAAAGCGCCGATGCGACAGCCCGCCGTTACAAGCCGTTGGTTGATGCGCAGGCCGTCAGCCGTCAGCAATATGACGATGCCGTGGCTGCTGAACGCGAAGCCGCAGCGGATGTCGAAACCGCCCGCGTCAATCTGCAATACACCAAAGTATACGCGCCGATCTCCGGCCACATTGGCCGCTCGGTGTATACCGAAGGTGCACTGGTTACCAGCGGCCAGACGGCGTCTCTGACCACCATCGATCAGCTCAATCCTATTTATGTCGATGTGAACGAATCCTCGCAGGACTTACTGAAACTGCGCCGCGCGCTGGCTTCCGGTAAGTTGCAAAGCGCCGGTGAAAATGCGGCACGGGCCACCCTGACGCTGGAGGACGGCAGCAAATATCCCCTGCCGGGCAAACTGGAATTCTCTGAAGTCACCGTGTCGCAAAGCACCGGTTCCGTTATTTTGCGTGCCTCCTTCCCGAACCCGCACGATGAACTGCTGCCGGGCATGTTTGTACACGCCCAGCTGCAACAAGGTATTGATGAAAAAGGCCTTCTGGTGCCACAGGAAGCCATCATGCATGACGTAAAAGGCTCGCCGTATGTGTACGTGGTGAAAGCGGATAACAGCGTTGAGCAGCGAGCCATTACCACCGGTCAGATGATGAACGGTAACTGGTTAGTGAATCAGGGACTCAACGATGGCGACAAAGTCATTACCGATGGGTTACAGAACGTCAGACCAGGCGCCAAAGTCAACGCCACCGAGCGTAAAACCAGTGCCCCTGCCGAACAGGCTAATCTCGCGATGACCGATCCTTCCGCGCAATAGGTGAGCTGAATGTCTACTTTCTTTATTAACCGCCCCATATTCGCCTGGGTTGTCGCCATCGTCATTATGATCGCCGGTGCGCTGTCAATCATGAAACTGCCGATCAACCAGTACCCGAATATCGCGCCTCCGGCGATTTCCGTCAGTGTCACCTACCCGGGTGCGTCAGCGGAAACGGCTCAGAACACGGTGGTTCAGGTTATTGAACAGCAACTGAACGGGCTGGATAACCTGCGCTATATCGAATCGCAAAGTAACAGCGATGGCAGTGCTACCATTATTGCCACCTTTGATCAGGGCACTAACCCGGATATTGCGCAGGTTCAGGTACAAAACAAAGTGTCTCTGGCCGAATCACAACTGCCAACCGAAGTGGTTAATCAGGGGATCCGTATTGCCAAATACCAGGCCAACTTCATGCTGCTGGTCAGCCTGATTGCGACTGACGGTAAAATGAGTAACTCGGATCTGAGTAACCTGTTGGTGACCAAACTCGAAGACCCGATTGTGCGTACCAAAGGCGTCGGTGACTTCCTGATGCTCGGTTCAGAATACGCGATGCGTATCTGGCTCGATCCGGCAAAACTGTATAAATATAAGCTGATCCCAAGTGATGTCAGCGCGGCGATTGAAGCGCAAAACGTGCAGGTGTCGTCCGGCTCCCTCGGCGGCCTGCCGACGGTAAAAGACAGCAAACTCAGTGCCACTATCATCGGTAAAACCCGTTTTGACAGCATTAATCAGTTTAAAAATGTGCTGCTGAAGGTGAATGCCGACGGCTCTCAGGTACGCCTCAGCGATGTCGGGAATGTGGATTTGGGACCGGAAAGTTATTCGATTTCCTCCACCTTTAACGGCAAACCGTCAACCGCTATCGCCCTGCGTCTGGCAAGCGGCGCGAACGTGCTGGACACCGACAGAGCAGTAAGACAAACCATCGCCGGGCTGAAAGACTCTCTGCCAGCCAACGTAAAAGTCGAGTTCCCGTACCAGACCGCGCCGGTAGTCAGCGCCTCAATCGAGGAAGTGGTAAAAACGTTGCTCGAAGCCATCGTGCTGGTGTTTTGTGTCATGTTGCTGTTCCTGCAAAACCTGCGTGCGACACTGGTGACCACGCTGGTGGTGCCGGTGGTTCTGCTCGGGACATTCGGTATTCTGGCAGCTGCGGGGTATTCCATTAACACCCTGACCATGTTCGGGATGGTACTGGCGATCGGCCTGCTGGTGGATGACGCCATCGTGGTGGTGGAAAACGTCGAACGTGTGATGACGGAAGAAAAGCTCTCGCCAAAAGACGCCACGATTAAGTCGATGAAACAAATTCAGGGCGCGCTGTTTGGTATCGCACTCGTTCTGTCTGCCGTCCTGGTGCCAATGGCCTTCTTCGGTGGCTCGACCGGGATCATCTACCGTCAGTTCTCCATCACCATTGTGTCTGCCATGGCGCTTTCGGTGCTGATGGCGCTGATTTTCACCCCGGCACTGTGTGCCACTATCATCCGGCACAATGACGAAGAGAAAGCCAAAAGCGGTTTTGCGGGCTGGTTTAACCGTAACTTCGATAAAGGTGCGATGCGCTACACCGCAGCCGTCGGCACGGTGATCTCCCGCCGTCGTCTGTTTTTGGGTCTCTACCTGCTGATTGTCATCGCCACCGGTTTTATGTTCACACGCGTGCCGACCACCTTTCTGCCGGATGAAGATCAGGCTGTGATGTTTGTTCAGGCGACATTGCCCGCCAATGCCTCAGCAGAACGGACCCAGCAGGTACTGGATAATGTCCGCGAATATCTGTTGAAACAGGAAAGCGGTATTGTCTCCTCGGTGTTTACCGCCAACGGTTTCAGCTTCGCCGGGCGGGGTCAGAACGTCGGAATTGCGTTCGTGCAGTTGAAAACCTGGGCAGACCGCCCAGGTGCTGCGCAAAAAGTTCAGGCGCTGGCCGGTCGTGCGATGGCGCATTTCGCCACTATCAAAGATGCCCGTGTGTTTGCTTTCGTTCCGCCAGCGGTTATGGAACTGGGTAATGCCACCGGGTTCGACTTCTTCCTGCAAGACACTGACGGCAAGGGGCATGAAGCGCTGATGGCCGCGCGTAACCAGTTCCTGCAACTGGCCTCGCAGGACAAACGTCTGATGGCGGTGCGTCCGAACGGGATGGAAGATGAACCGCAATATCAGCTGGAAATTGACGATGAGCGCGCGCAGGCGCTGGGTCTGAGCCTCGACGACATCAACAACACGCTGTCTGCGGCCTGGGGTTCAGCGTATGTGAATCAGTTCATGTATAACAACCGCGTGAAGCGTGTTTATATCCAGGGTAAGGCGGCTTCCCGCGTCACGCCTGAAGATTTGAATAACTGGTATTTCCGTAATTCCAGCGGCGATATGGTGCCATGGAGCGCCTTCGGCAGTGGCAAATGGGTGTACGGATCCCCGCGTTATGAGCGTTTTAACGGCGTGTCTTCCGTTGAACTGATGGGTTCGCCGGCACCGGGCTACAGCTCAGGTGATGCCAACGAGGCAGTGATGGAAATCGCGGCCAAACTGCCGCCGGGTTATAAAGTGGCCTGGCACGGTCTGAGCTATGAAGAGAAGCTTTCCGGCTCACAAACACCGGCGCTTTACAGTCTGTCAATGATCGTGGTGTTCCTGTGTCTGGCGGCGCTGTACGAGAGCTGGTCAATTCCGTTCTCCGTCATGCTGGTGGTACCGCTGGGGATTTTAGGCACCATCGGCGCCGTGCTGCTGCGCGGGCTGTCGAACGACGTTTTCTTCCAGGTCGGCCTGCTGACAACCGTCGGGCTGGCGGCGAAGAATGCCATATTGATTGTTGAGTTCGCCAAAGAGTTACATGAGAACGAAGGGATGTCGGTGACTCAGGCGGCCATCGAAGCGGCCAAGCTGCGTATCCGGCCGATCATCATGACCTCAATGGCGTTTATTCTCGGCGTATTCCCGCTGACCATTTCCAGCGGTGCGGGTGCGGGCAGCCAGCATTCCATCGGGACGGCGGTGGTCGGCGGTATGCTCACCGCCACCTTCCTGGCCATTTTCTTCGTGCCAATGTTCTACGTCACGGTGGTGAATCTGTTCACCCGCAAATCGAAAAAACACGATAAGGCGCTTCCTGCACCCGAGGCCACACACCATGAATAAACCGCATTTCGCGCTCTCGCTTGTCAGCGCGTTTTCACTCACCCTGCTGGCGGGCTGTACCCTGGAACCTGATTATCAGCGCCCTGCACTGCCGGTCGCCAGCAACTGGGACAGTGCTTCCCCTGGCGCGGCACAGGATATCGGCTGGAAAGCCTTCTTCAATCAACCGGCGATGAATCAGCTGATTGGCATGTCACTGGCTAACAACCGCGACCTGCGGGTCGCGGCGTTAAACGTCGATACCGCACGCGCTACCTTCCGGATTGACCGCGCCGCCCTGCTGCCGACGCTCAACGCCGGTGCCAGTGAAACCAACCAGCATCTGCCGGGCGGATTGTATTCAACACAAAGCACCGGACCGGTGACGTATCAGCAATACAGTGCCAATCTGGGCGTGACGTCTTATGAGGTTGACCTGTTTGGCCGCTTACGCAGCCTGCGCGATCAGGGGCTGGAGACTTACCTGGCGACAGAAGCCACGCAGCGCGCGACGCAAATCTCGCTGGTGTCTGAAGTGGCTTCCGGTTATCTGAGTCTGGCGGCGGATAACGATTTGCTGAAACTGGCAATCAGCACCGCCGGCAGTCAGGAAAAATCTTACGAACTCACCAAACACAGCTATGATGCCGGCATCGACACCTCACAGGATCTGGTGCAGGCCGAAACCACGGTGCGTGCGGCACAGGCTGATATCGCCCAGTACACACGTCAGGTGCGTCAGGACGTCAACGCGCTGACCCTGCTGGTCGGCACCACCATCCCCCAGAGTTTGCTGGCGAACGCCACCCTGCAACAGGACTGGAAATTCCCGCAGACACCGGCCGGTTTGCCCTCTGATCTGCTGACCCGCCGTCCGGATATTATTTCCGCTGAACATACGCTGAAAGCCGCTAACGCCAATATCGGCGCGGCGCGGGCGGCGTTCTTCCCGAGCATCACGCTGACCGGCACGGCAGGCACAGAAAGCGGCAGCCTGAGTAAACTGTTCGATGGCGGTACCGGCGCGTGGTCATTTATGCCTTCGGTTAACATCCCGATCTTCGACGGCGGCGTGAATCAGGCCAATCTCGACATCGCGAAGGACACCAAAAAAATTGATATCGCCAACTATGAGAAAGCGATTCAGACGGCGTTCAAGGAAGTGTCCGACGGCTTAGCCGGTCAGGCGACTTACAAAGACGAACTGCTGGCCCGCCAGCAGGACGCCGACGCCAACCAGCGCAACTACGATCTGTCGCAGATGCGCTTCAAAGGCGGTGTCGACAATTACCTCAGCGTACTGGTCGCGCAACGCTCCCTGTATTCTGCTCAGCAAACGCTGATCACCACACAACTTGCCCAACTGAATCAGGACATCAGTTTGTATAAAGCTCTGGGGGGCGGCTGGAAGGAGTGAGTGTTTGAGTCAATGGAAACGCCGACGGGAGTCGGCGTTTTTGTTTTTAAGCCGGAGATACCTTATCCTGCAACATATTCATCGCAGAATCTTCTTCACCAGCTCACCCCGCGCATCAAAATAACGGCTCGGCCAGATCACGCTCGGATGCACATCCAGCGCCTGTGCAATCACCTTCTCCCCTTTCGGCCATGACCGCGACAGCGCATTCGACAGCGTGGATGAACTCAACCCCACGCTGCGCGATACCGCCGCCAGCGTCGTACCCCGTTTACGCAATGCCGCAATAATGTCTGCCTGATGCCAGTCGGTATGATTCTGTGCTTTGTTCATGGAGGATCCTTTCCTGAGTGATAAGTAAATAAAACGTCTACGCAGGAAGAGTAAACCGGCAGAAACATTATCCCAAAACGGGATAAAAGTTGAAGGAAGCTAATCAGGTTATTGATAGATAAGATGAAATGTAATATTGATGAGATAGCTGAGCTAACGTTGGTAAAAAATTATTTTGGTGAAAATTTTCGATTTGAAAAGGATGCAAAAATGAGTCTGAACTGGGGCCGGAGTGACCAAGTAGAGTATCTGTAAGCGCACCAGAAAGCCACATAACGACGGGCAAAAATCGTCACGACTCCTGTGGGTAACTATATCATCCACAGGAGTCGTGAAACACAGCGCTGAGGGAAGGTAGTCCGAAGTTCAGCGTAATTTATCAGCCGTCTACTCGCCGACGCTGGTCGCTCTGCTCCCCGTTTTCCGGTGCACCCACCTCGGGTGGCATTAGCTATTCTTTACCTGTGGGAAATGTGCCGCAAATAAAAACGGTGGTCATGCACAACAACGGTCATTCCATGAATCTCGGTAGATAATGTTTCCGTCAGTGTACTTCCATGTGATCGCCTCATAACGTAACTCTAGCGTTTCCAGATGCGTGCTGCTCATGCCGCCTGGAGCCAGGTAGGGTGAAATTGTCGTGATTTTGACGTTATCCAGGATGATATTGAAATACTCGGCCTCGATGCCAGATTCCAAGATGCGGTACATCTTGATTATTGCCTTCTTCATGGTTCGGCCTTCACACACTGCTCGATACAGGAGAGGCGTAGTCTGATCGAATTCTTTCACTATCGTGATAGGCCGATGAACGCGCGTACCCGTGAGTTTTCCGCATTGAGAATCAACGGGGATAGTGACACCGTGGGAGAATGATTTCAGCTCAATGGAACCTAAACGCAGTGGCATCATGCAGCTACCGACAACCGGAGAACCATTTTCATCTTCAAGCCATAAGTGAGCGGGTGTGGACATTCAATTTCCTTATCAGTGATAATTTAACAGCGGTTAATTTTTCGACCGTCACCATTTACAGTAACGTATAAAAATAACAATCATAACTATGGCGAATACGCCTATCGGCCAGACGGGACTATCAGGAAAAAAATAACCCTGAAATAGTGCGAAAATAATCGTGAGAACCACAGGCCCGTACAGTGATGATAAAAACGCTAGTTGCCACAGTAGAAATTTCTTTAGATATTTAATCATGGTTATCGAATCATTCGAGTAATGATACTTGCGATGTTGGAATCAGACCATTGCACTTCAAGTGCACCCGCGCGTTCGAACACTGGCTCAATAAGGAAATACATCATTTCCAGCTCTTGCGCATAAAGGGCTGCGTAATAGGCGGGATATCGAACGGATAGACGATGGGCACTATCCGCCGCTTTCTGAACCAAGCCATACGTAGTCACTACACCGGCAACCGTACCAGCTGCACGCCCCGTAAGAGAGCTGAGTTGCACACTTAGACTCAATCCAATGCGGACGCTGGTAGCGGCCGCTAAAGCATATCCTGCCCCTGTAAGTGAGCTGGCGGCGATATGAACATTCACAGCCATGAGCTGTTTTTTGATATACTCTAATTGGTCATTGGTTTTGTATTTAAATATTTCTTCAAAGTAGATATGAAGCATATTATAGACAACATCACCATTCTGGATAATTCGAATGACACCGTTCCTGAAGCGCAGATCTTCCGTCTTTTGTTTTTGGCAAACATCGTTATATTCATCGGTAAAACAGGACGTATAATACAACAGCCTGGTAGCACCCTTCCCTAATGTTTCAACTTGATTTGCGACCTGCTGACCGACAGCAGTTACAGCGTGATCTAGCTTTAGTGCAAGAATTTTATTCGCCTGTAAATGACTAATAATTTCATCGTTACCGTACATAATCGTTCCTTGCGTAAGGTACTAAGTCCATGCTGATCGATTTACCATTGAGTGGGCCCCACGAAAAGCCAGACAGTAGAAGTCTCTTAACTTAAGAGATAGGTTTGGGTATATGTCTAACACTAACGCTAATTTTAGTTACGACAGCAGCACGGTACAGGATGTGATGCCTGGCGTGGTAGAAAAGCGGTTCGATACTCATTTACCGGAAAATCAATCCAGTGGCTGACGGGCAACAGTTCGGCTTATGTAGCGCATGAAACCCGCTGAGTCCATTTAAAAAAGAGCCATTACGTTATGCCCATATGTTTTCACAATCTATTGGAGAACCTTTAAAAATGGAATTTTCAGAAATTTATTACTAATTAGGCGATTAAATCACCTCTCTTCAGACGGCCAAATTTAGCGCGCCACTCCAGTAT
>NZ_JAFMOS010000420.1 GCF_019049755.1 Rahnella perminowiae | reverse complement strand
TGTTAAATCTGCTCCGGAGGAGTGTATGAAGCCCGATATTCCGGTTGCGTTAACACAGCGTGGACCTGCCGAGCATGAACGTCGTGAACAAATTATAAATGCGGCCTTTGAGCTCTTTCGTCTTTATGGTTATGCCAAAACATCAGTGGCTGATCTTGCCAAATCCATCGGTGTTTCAAGCGCTTACATTTATAAATTTTTTGAATCGAAACAGGCCATTGGCGAAGCTATTTGCTCGCAGCGGGTGGGTCAGATAGATGAGGCACTCATGGTTATTGCGCAAAGTAACCAAAGTGCGACCCTGCGCCTGAGATCTATTTTTAAAACGCTGCTGACGCGTAGTCTGGATCTCTTCTTCCAGGACAGGAAATTGCATGATCTGGCTGCAACAGCGTCGGCTCAGCAATGGAAATCGACATTAAATCATCGTGCTATGATTTACAGCATTGTTGAAAAAGTGGTTACCGATGGCCGGGAGTCCGGTGAGTTTGAGCGTAAAACGCCACTGGATGAGGTTTGTATGGCGATCACCACGGTGACAACGCCATTTTCGCATCCGTTATTGCTGGAACAAAAAACACCTGAACAATTGGAAGAGCG
Source organism: Rahnella perminowiae (assembly GCF_019049755.1). GTDB lineage: Bacteria > Pseudomonadota > Gammaproteobacteria > Enterobacterales > Enterobacteriaceae > Rahnella > Rahnella perminowiae. The sequence continues at coordinate 8,033 of NZ_JAFMOS010000420.1, read as the reverse complement.
TGTTCAGGCGATCACCAGCCTGGTCCTGCGAAGTCTGGCAAAGTAGACGCAACAAAATTTTGGGTTACGGGTTTACAAAAACGTAATTCGTCACATACTGTCAGCCGTTATTATCAAGAAACCCGTTTCTGGCCGGTTCATATATCGCCTGCGGAAACTTACGTCTTATACAGACAGAGAGGAATGTTTATGACTCATCGTCGAGTGGTTATTACCGGCATGGGGGCTGTGAGTCCTCTGGGCTGTGATATCGAAACTATCTGGAAGCGTCTGCTGGCCGGTCAGTCTGGTATCCGTGTTTTGCCGGAAGAAATTGTAGAAACACTGACCGTGAAAATTGGTGGTCAGGTACAAACTAAAGAACAGGATCCTGAGTCTGGTTTCGATCCGGATCAGTTCGTGGTACCAAAAGACCAGAAAAAAATGGACCGTTTCATCCTGTTTGCGATGGCTGCTGCCGATATGGCCGTTGCTGACGCGGGCTGGAAAGCCGAAACACCGGAACAACAGGAACGTACAGCAACCGTCATCGGTTCGGGTATCGGTGGCTTCCCGGCGATTGCCCATGCCGTGCGTACCAACGACAGCCGTGGCGCTAAGCGTTTGTCGCCTTTCACGATACCGTCGTTCCTGGTGAATCTGGCGTCTGGTCAGGTTTCCATTAAACATCAGTTTAAAGGCCCGATTGGCGCGCCGGTAACGGCTTGCGCGGCAGGTGTTCAGGCGATTGGTGATGCGGTGCGTTTGATTCGCAATGACGAAGCCGATGTTGCACTGTGTGGCGGCGCGGAAGCGGCTATCGATACTGTGAGCCTGGGGGGTTTTGCGGCGGCGAAAGCCATGTCTACCGGGCATGAAGATCATCCGGAAAAAGCTTCCCGTCCGTTCGACAGCGCACGTGATGGTTTTGTTATGGGCGAAGGCGCGGGCATGCTGGTGATTGAAGAACTGGAGCATGCGAAAGCACGTGGCGCCAGAATTCTGGCTGAGATTGTCGGTTACGGTACCAGCGGTGACGCCTACCACATGACGTCCGGTGCGGAAGATGGCAACGGTGCGGGCCGCGCGATGAAAATCGCGCTGCGCCAGGCAGGTATTCAGCCTTCAGACGTGCAGCATCTGAATGCTCACGCAACTTCTACGCCGGTGGGCGATCTGGGTGAAATCAATGCGATTAAAACCCTGTTCGGCACTGACGGTAAACTGGCTGTCACGTCTACCAAATCTGCAACCGGACATCTGTTGGGGGCGGCTGGCGGGCTGGAAACCATTTTCACCATTCTGGCCGTACGCGACCAAATTGTTCCTCCGACGCTGAATCTGGAAAACAAAGACGAAGCGGCAGCGGGGCTGAATATTGTAGGTAATATCGCGCAGAAACATGATATTACGTACGCGCTGTCAAACGGCTTTGGTTTCGGTGGCGTGAACGCCTGCGTACTGCTGAAACGCTGGGAAGACTAATTTCCTTTTTCGCTGACGCATAAAAAAACGCCTCGGACTTTAATGACCTGAGGCGTTTTTTATTAAGCAGGGCAGAGGATTTACTCGATATTCTGAATCTGCTCGCGCATTTGTTCGATCAATACTTTCAGCTCGATAGCTGACGTTGTGACATCGGCATTGATGGATTTAGACGCCAGCGTGTTTGATTCGCGGTTAAATTCCTGCATCATGAAATCAAGACGGCGGCCCACGGCTTCTTCTTTCTTCATGATTTTGTGTGTTTCTTTGACGTGCGCTTCCAGCCGGTCCAGCTCTTCAGCCACATCGATACGCTGTGCCATCAGAACCAGTTCCTGTTCCAGACGGGTATTTTCCAGCTGGACCTGTGCATCTTCCAGTTTGCTGACCAGACGCTCGCGCTGCCATTGCAGAATATTTGGCATCTGGGCGCGGACTTTCACCACTTCTGCGCTCACGCCGTCGAGACGCTGTTCGATCATCGTTTTCAGTGCTGCACCTTCGCTTTCGCGCGCGCTGATGAAATCATCCAGTGCGGTTTCCAGCGCCAGCAGCAGTTCGGTGCTTATAGCGTCCAGATCCTGTTCTTCGGCCAGCATAACGCCCGGCCAGCGCAGGACTTCCAGCGGATTAATTTCGCCTTCATCACTTTGCATTTTCACCCATTGCGCCGCTTCAACCAGCTGTTTCGCCAGCTTTTCATTAAGCTGTAACGTGCTTTGTGCGCCAGGGTCGAGATCAAAACGCAAATTACATTCGACTTTACCACGGGTCAGCCGGGCGCGAATACGCTCACGGACAACCGGCTCCAGGCTGCGGAATTGCTCGGGCAGACGGATGTAGGTTTCGAGATAACGTTGGTTTACGGAGCGGAGTTCCCACGCTGCGCTGCCCCAGTCACCCTTAATTTCGCGTCGGGCATAAGCGGTCATACTACGGATCATGTATGCGTACCTGTTAATGTAAAGATGAAGCGATTATAGCCCCCGCGAGCGGGTCATGATAGGCATTACCTCGCGAAGTCCGTATAATGCGCAGCCAAACATGATTCGCGACCCGGAGAAGTATCCATGCGTCCAGCAGGCCGAAATGCACAACAAGTGCGCCCCGTAACACTGACCCGCCATTACACTAAACACGCTGAAGGTTCCGTGCTGGTGGAGTTTGGTGATACCAAAGTGCTGTGTACCGCGACGGTGGAGGAAGGTGTTCCGCGTTTTCTGAAAGGTCAGGGACAAGGTTGGATCACCGCAGAGTATGGCATGTTGCCACGTTCTACCCACACCCGTAATGCCCGTGAAGCCGCAAAAGGCAAGCAGGGCGGCCGTACTCTGGAAATCCAGCGTTTGATTGCCCGTTCCCTGCGCGCAGCCGTCGATCTGAAAAAGCTGGGTGAATTCACCATTACGCTCGATTGTGATGTGTTACAGGCGGATGGTGGCACGCGCACTGCGTCCATTTCCGGTGCTTGTGTTGCGCTGGCCGATGCGCTGAATGCGCTGGTAGCTGCCGGTAAACTGAAAGCGAACCCGATGAAGGGTATGGTTGCTGCAGTTTCTGTCGGTATCGTGAAAGGCGAAGCACTGTGTGATCTCGAATATGTTGAAGACTCAGCGGCAGAAACCGATATGAATGTCGTGATGATGGAAGATGGCCGCATGATTGAGGTGCAGGGCACCGCAGAAGGTGAGCCGTTCAGCCACGAAGAGTTACTCGGCTTACTTGCTCTTGCACGAGAGGGCATCGACACTATCTTCCAGGCGCAGAAAGCGGCGCTGGCGGAATAATTTTTTAAGGCGACTGAGAAGTCGCCTTTTTTATGGCCTGCGGGCTGACAATGAGAAACAAGACGTTATCGAGGAGACCATCAATGAAAGCCTATCAGCGCCAGTTTATTGAGTTCGCACTGAACAAACAGGTTTTGAAATTCGGCGAATTTACCCTGAAGTCCGGGCGCATCAGTCCTTACTTCTTCAATGCCGGTTTATTTAATACTGGCCGTGATCTGGCGTTACTGGGACGTTTTTATGCCGAAGCATTGATGGATTCCAATATTGATTTCGATTTAGTGTTTGGTCCGGCTTATAAAGGTATTCCCATCGCGACGACCACTGCCGTTGCTCTGGCTGAGCATCATGAGCGCGATGTGCCATATTGCTTTAACCGCAAAGAAGCCAAAGATCATGGTGAAGGTGGCTTGCTGGTCGGCAGCCCGTTACAGGGCCGTGTCATGCTGGTCGACGATGTGATTACTGCCGGTACCGCTATCCGTGAATCAATGGAAATCATCAGTGCGAACAAAGCCACTCTGGCAGGCGTATTGATTTCTCTTGATCGTCAGGAACGCGGACGTGCGGATATCTCTGCTATTCAGGAAGTTGAGCGTGATTACCATTGCAAAGTAATTTCAATTATTACGCTGGCTGACCTGATTGAGTACCTGGAAGAGAAAGCGGAAATGGCTGATCATCTGGCGGCTGTCCGGGCTTACCAGCAGGAATATGGCGTTTAATGTAGTCACTATCCTATGAGTAAAACAAAAGGGCCTTTCGGCCCTTTTTGATATTGATGTTTGCCTCTGCCGGGCAGGTTTTATTGCAACTGAGCAGAGATCAGTGGCCAGCGGGTATCGAAATCCTGCGTCGGTTTGTACTTAAACTCAGAGCGTACAAAACGCGACAGCATTCCTTCGCAAAATGCCAGTAACTGGCTGGCGAGCAGAGTTTCATCGCTGATGAATCCGCTGCCTTCACGCATTTTCTTTTCCCGAAGCACCTGACGCAGTTGCGCTTCAATTCGCTCAAAAAGCTGATTGATGCGGCCTTGCAGGCGATCTTGTTCAAACATCAGGGCATGACCGGTCATAATTCGGGTCAGTCCCGGATTACGTTCGGCGAAGCCCAAAATCAGCAGCAAAATCAGACGTATTCTGTTTAACGTATCTTTCTCATCCTGCAGAATGAGGTTGATACGGGTGATCAGACTGTCTTCGATAAACTCGATTAAGCTGTCAAACATGCGTGTTTTACTGGGAAAATGACGGTAAAGCGCTGCTTCTGAAACACCTACACTGGCGGCGAGTTTTGCAGTCGTGATCCTCTGGCTGCCATCGCTGGACTGAAGCATTTGCGCCAGGGCCTGCAAAATCTCTTCGCGCCTGTTCCTTTTTGTCGTTTCTTTCTCTGCCATGTCTGAATAGACCCTTGCTAAAAAACGGCTAAAATCATGGAGAAACCGCACAACTGCCGCATGAATCACTGTGATCCTGCGGCTTATTTCGTTCCCTATGTGTTGTTACGGTCTGATAGTGATAAGGATCTGTTCAATATCGCGTCAAAATCAGCGGTGCTGAACAGGTTCTTATTGGCGACCTGAATGGCCAAAACCACCTTCGCCGCGTTCACTGGCGTCAAAATCTTCCACCAGATTGAATTCAGCCTGAACGACAGGCACAAACACCATCTGAGCAATACGCTCGCCTGGTTCGATAACAAATGTTGTCTGACCGCGGTTCCACACCGACACCATCAGCTGGCCCTGATAATCAGAGTCGATAAGACCGACAAGGTTACCCAAAACGACACCGTGTTTATGCCCCAGGCCGGAGCGAGGTAAAATAACCGCCGCCAGATTAGCATCACCAATGTGAATAGCCAGACCGGTTGGCAGCAGTGTGGTTTCACCCGGTTTCAGCTCTACTGAAGCATCCAGACAGGCGCGCAAATCCAGACCCGCAGACCCGGGTGTCGCGTAAGCCGGTAAAGGGAAAGTCGAACCGATGCGCGGGTCGAGAATTTTAATGTCGATTTTTTTCATCATAACGGCTGACAATCTCTTCTAATAATCGTTGACCAAGCAGGGACTTATCGCTGAGCGGTAAGATTTTATCCCCGTCCTGCCAAAAAAGATGCAAAGCATTGGAATCGCTGTTGAAACCTTGCCCGGCACGTGAAACATCGTTGGCGCAAATCAGGTCCAGATTCTTACGGATCCTTTTTTGCCGCGCGTATTCTTCCACATTCTGGGTTTCAGCGGCAAACCCCACGACGTAAGGTCGGTTCTCTTTCATCGCTGCAACACCCGCAACGATATCAGGGTTTTTAATCATTTTTACCGTGATTTCATCGCCTTGCTTTTTGATCTTCTCATCAGCAATACGCTCTGCGCGATAATCTGCCACGGCCGCGCAGGAAATGAAAATATGCTGAGATGCCGCCGAAAGCTGCACGGCTTGTTGCATTTCCAGCGCACTTTCCACATCAACACGGCGGACATTCGCGGGCGTCGGTTGTGTTACCGGCCCGGCGATCAGTGTCACTTTGGCACCCCGTTCAGCGGCGGCTCTGGCAATCGCAAAACCCATTTTGCCGGAGCTGTGATTGCTGATGAAGCGGACAGGGTCCAGAGGCTCGCGGGTCGGGCCTGCGGTCACCATAATGTTCAGGTGCGCCAGATCGTTGCGTGAAGAAAAATGCGTATTCGCCATATCAACAATCACCAGCGGATCCAGCATACGTCCAGGCCCCACATCACCGCAGGCCTGACTGCCGCTGTCCGGACCCCACATCAATGTGCCCCGTGCTGCCAGGCTTTGCAGGTTTTCTTGTGTGACGGCCGCACGATACATTTGCTGGTTCATCGCAGGCAGTACTGCGACCGGTGCCGCAGTCGCCAGACATACCGTTGTCAGCAGATCATTTGCCAGGCCGGCATTCATGCGAGCCAGCAAATCCGCAGTGGCGGGGGCAATAATGACTAAATCTGCCCATTTCCCTAACTCGATATGTCCCATTGCCGCTTCGGCCGCCGGATCAAGCAGGTCGTCAGAAACCGGATAGCCGGAAACCGCCTGCAGGCTCAGCGGCGTCACGAAAGATTTCGCCGCTTCTGTCATGACGACGCGGACTTCAGCGCCTCTTTCACGTAAGCGACGTACCAGTTCTGGTGCTTTATAGGCAGCGATACCACCGCTGATACCGAGCACAATATGTTTGCCGGAAAGTCCCGTCATCATCATTGTCCGATTAGTTGAAAGCTGAAAGAAGCGACATTTTAGCATAACGGGGAATGATGACAGCTATTGGCGATACTACGAAAGTTGAGGAATAAAAATTCTGCGTAACATCTCGCAAGCTGACGCACCGGACCTCACGACGGGGAGAATGTTGTGCCACAATCGCCGCGAAAAGGAGTCAGGATGACGAAACAGCAAGACCCGTGGCCGGGAGAGATGCCACCGCGCGAAAAATTATTGCAACAGGGAGCGAAAGAGCTGACGGATCAGGAGTTGCTGGCGATCTATTTGCGCACGGGATGCAAGGGATTGCATGTCATGGAGCTGGCAAAAAATCTGCTGGATGAATTTGGTTCATTACCTAAATTACTGAAGGCCGATTTTGACACCATGGCACGCACAAAAGGAATGGGAGTGGCCAAGTTTTCACAGCTGGTAGCCGTATCCGAATTATCCCGCCGCGCCTACTTGCGCCATCTGAGTGCTGAAAATGCGATGCTCAGCCCCGCAGTCATCCGCGAATATTTGCAGAATTTACTCGTTTTTCGGGAAAGAGAGGTGTTTCTGGTACTTTTTCTCGACAACCAGCATCGCGTTATTCGCCATGAGGAGATGTTTGCTGGTACTATTGGGCACGTAGAAGTGTATCCCCGCGAAATTGTTCGTGGTGCGATGAAGGTTAATGCGGCAGCCCTAATTCTGGCGCATAATCACCCATCTGGTCGGGCTGAGCCCAGCCTGATGGATAGAAAAGTGACTGAACAGATTATTCGTGCGTGCCAGCTGCTGGAAATTCGTGTCCTTGACCATTTGGTTGTAGGCCACGGAGAAACGGTATCTTTTGCCGAACGCGGCTGGATTTAGCGTCGTTTTTTGAAGATCCTTAGGGATCTTTAGCTGTTCGGGACTTGAGCACTTACGCTACAGAGCGTATACTACGCCACCTTTGAGAATCTTGGGTTTGGCGTTAAGAGCCTATCTCAGCAGGTTTCTGACCTGATGAATTGGTTTTTTACCCGACGACAGTGAGTCGGTTCTCAGTGGAGTTTGCTGAGATGGGCTCTAAAAGCCTGACGAGGCGGCCATACCCTATACGAAGCTCGAGCTGATTTGATTTTTGGAGAATAGACATGTCCCGAGTCTGCCAAGTTACTGGCAAGCGCCCGGTGAGCGGTAACAACCGTTCCCACGCAATGAACGCGACCAAACGCCGTTTTCTGCCGAACCTGCACTCCCACCGTTTTTGGGTTGAGGCTGAGAAGCGCTTTGTAACTCTGCGTGTATCTGCTAAAGGTATGCGTGTTATTGATAAGAAGGGTATTGAGACGGTCTTGGCCGATCTGCGTGCCCGCGGTGAGAAGTATTAAGGAACTGCATCATGGCTAAAGGTGTTCGCGAGAAGATCAAGCTGGTTTCTTCTGCTGGTACTGGTCACTTCTATACCACTACGAAGAACAAGCGTACTAAGCCGGAAAAATTGGAACTGAAGAAATTCGATCCAGTTGTCCGTCAACACGTGATCTACAAAGAAGCTAAAATTAAATAATTTTAGTGG
>NZ_JAFMOS010000421.1 GCF_019049755.1 Rahnella perminowiae | reverse complement strand
GACCGGAATTTATCAGCGACCGTTGGTGAGTTTTTCCAGATCAGATTCAATCTCGGAAATTTTATTTGCCACGACGGATTCGAGATGACGCAGATCATCAAGAATTTTACGTTTCAGATCCACTTCGACCTGATCACGCTGACAGATTTGATCCAGCTCATCAATCACATACCGCAGATTCGGGCTGATCTCATGAATTTCTTTATAACCCTGGCCGGCATTATCAGCAACGATAGTTTTACGCTGGCGCGGGTATTTAAATTTCACGCTTTTAGCAAAAAACTCGCCTTTATCTCTGCGGAAATAGATCTTCAGAATGTCGTTATTGGCCTCCTGACGCAGGCTGTAACGATCAATATCGTCGGGATTATTAATGCCCAGGCTTTTCAGATTGTCATACATAGCGCCACCTTCGTTTAGGAGAATAAATCAGAGTGTCATGATGAACTGAACGGCGGCTTTAATCATTGATTAATTGCACACTTTGCCGTTTAGAAGATAAAAAAGCGGGTTATTAATACCCGCTTTTCTCAAGTTTAGTCGATAGTGCGTAATAACTCATTCAGACCCGTTTTGCCCAGCGTTTTCGCATCTACTTTCTTCACGATAACCGCGCAATACAGGCTGTACTTACCGTCTTTTGAAGGCAGGTTACCGGAAACAACAACAGAGCCTGCGGGTACGCGGCCATAATGTACTTCGCCAGTTTCGCGGTCATAGATTTTGGTGCTCTGGCCGATGTAAACGCCCATGGAAATCACAGAGCCTTCTTCAACGATAACGCCTTCAACAATTTCTGAACGTGCGCCGATGAAGCAATTATCTTCGATGATAGTCGGGTTAGCCTGAAGTGGCTCCAGAACGCCGCCGATACCCACGCCACCAGACAGGTGAACGTTTTTACCGATTTGTGCACACGAACCGACAGTCGCCCAGGTATCTACCATGGTGCCTTCATCAACGTAAGCGCCGATGTTGACGTAAGAAGGCATCAGCACTGTATTACGTGCGATGAATGCGCCTTTACGCACTGCCGCTGGGGGGACCACGCGGAAGCCTTCACGCTGAAAACGCGCTTCATCGTAGTCCGCGAATTTCATCGGCACTTTATCGAAGTAACGGCTTTCACCGCCTTCCATAACCTGGTTGTCATTGATTCTGAACGAGAGCAGTACCGCTTTCTTCAGCCATTGATGCGTCACCCATTCGCCATCAATCTTCTCAGCAACACGCAATTCGCCACTGTCGATTTTGCTGATAACTTCAGTGATAGCGTCGCGCGTTACGCTGTCAACGTTAGCCGGGGTGATATCTGCACGGCGCTCGAAGGCTTGTTCAATAACGGTTTGTAGTTGCTGCATCCTGTTCTCTTTCCTGAATTGGTTTTAAAAGATAGTGGTACTTGTATCACATTTTGTCGCCAGGGTTGAGTGCCTCAGTTAACCGGCGTGTGATTTCCTTGCGGGTTTGATTATCCAGCGCACGACGCTCACCATTTGCCAGAATAAATAAATCCTCTACGCGTTCACCGATGGTTGATATGCGCGCACCGTGCAGCGACAGGCCGAGATCAGAGAAGACCTCCCCGACGCGTGCCAGCAGGCCGGGCTGATCCAGCGCCACCAGTTCCATATACGTCCGGCGGTCCGTATGGGTAGGCAGGAAACTGACTTCTGTCTGCACGCTGAAATGGCGCAGTTTCGGCGAAGGATGCCGGGTCCGGGGTGGCTGATAAGCCTGCGTCATGGATTGTTCCAGCGCATAACGGATCGCTTCATGACGATCTTGTGCCAGCGGACTGCCATCCGGTTCCAGCACGATAAAGGTGTCCATCGCCATACCATCGCGGTTAGTGAAAATCTGTGCGTCATGAATGCTCAGGTTACGCCTGTCCAGCTCACCGGCGACGGTGGCAAACAGATAAGGCCGGTCAGGGCTCCAGATGAATATTTCGGTACCGCCACGCGTTGCCTGACGGCTGACCAACACCAGCGGTTTGGCGGAGTCGTGTTCCAGCAGATGTCTTGCGTGCCAGGCCAGCTGATTGGGTGAGTGGCGCAGGAAATAATCTGCACGACAGCGGCTCCAGATCCGGTGCAGTGCTTCTTCATCGATATTGTCCATACGCAGCAATGCCAGCGCCTGCAGACGGTGATGACGCACACGTTCGCGAAGATCCGGCGTGTTTTGCATGCCGCGACGCAATTGCTTTTCGGTGGCAAAATACAGTTCGCGTATCAGGCTCTGTTTCCAGCTGTTCCACAGCGTTTCGTTAGTGGCACAAATATCCGCCACGGTCAGACTGACCAGATAGCGCAGGCGCACTTCGCTTTGCATTTCCGCAGCAAATTGCTGAATTTCATTAGGATCCTGAATATCCCGGCGTTGCGCTGTCACTGACATTAGCAGGTGACAGCGAACCAGCCAGGCCACCAGCTGTGTTTCGCGGGAATTCAGCCCGTGCAGTTCGGCAAATTCCAGCACATCCTGAGCACCGAGGATCGAGTGATCGCCGCCACGGCCTTTGGCGATATCGTGGAACAAGGCAGCCATCAGCAACAGCTCCGGCTGTGGCAGACGCGGATACAATTCCACGCATAAAGGGTGCTTTGGCCGGGTTTCTTCATGGGCGAAGCTTTCAAGTTTTTGCAAAACACGAATGGTATGTTCATCGACCGTATAAGCGTGGAACAAGTCAAACTGCATCTGTCCGACGATTTGCCCCCATTGCGGCATATACGCCCACAGCACGCTGTGACGATGCATCGGCACCAGCGCACGTGACACGGCCCCTGGATGGCGCAGAATCGACATAAACATTTCACGTGCCTGCGGGATCATACACAGAGGCTCTTTGAGATGGCGTCGGGCATGGCGCAACAGGCGGACGGTGGTGGAGTAAATGCCTTTGATTTCGCGATGGCGTACCATCAGGTGGAACATGCCGATGATCGTTTCCGGACGGCGGTCAAAGAGGGTGCTGTCCCGCAGGTCAATCAGGTCACCACGCAGCTGGAAATCCTCATCAAGCGGCCGTGGTTTTTCATTCGGGCCGATGGCCAGAATCGCTTCATCGAACAACTGCAATAACATCTGATTCAGCTCACCGACCCGGCGGGTCATGCGGTAGAAATCTTTCATCATGCGTTCGACGGGCTGATTGCCTTCCCCCTGATATTGCAACAGCTGTGCCACACTTTGCTGGCGATCAAACAGCAGGCGGTTGTCGTAGCGTGGCAGCAGCAAGTGCAGGGCAAAACGGATGCGCCACAGGAAGCTTTGACATTCCAGCAGTTCGTTGCGCTCGGCTTTAGTCAGGAAACCAAAGGCCACCATTTCATCTAACGATGTGGCACCAAAATGGCGGCGGGCCACCCATAAAATGGTGTGAATGTCGCGCAGTCCGCCGGGGCTGCTTTTGATATCCGGCTCAAGGTTATAACTGGTACCGTGATAACGCTGATGGCGTTCATTCTGTTCATCGATCTTGGCGCGGAAAAAGTTTGGCGAAGGCCAGAATCCGTCACTGAAAATGTGTTTCTGCATACTGAGAAACAGCGCGACATCGCCGCAAATCAGGCGGGATTCAATCAGGTTGGTGGCCACCGTTAAATCAGCTAGTCCCTCCAGCAGACACTCTTCCAGCGTACGCACGCTGTGTCCGACTTCCAGCTTAAGGTCCCACAGCAACGTAATCAGCTCACCGATCCGCAACGCCTGTTCATCGTTGAGACGTTTCTGGCTGAGCACCAGAACATCAATATCTGATAAAGGATGCAATTCGCCGCGCCCGTAGCCACCGACGGCCACCATCGCAGTTTCAGGAATATTGTCGAAGCCATAGAACGTCCACAGACGCTGCAAAAGTTGATCGATGTAATGCGTCCGGGCATCCACCAGATCTTCCGCCCGTTGCCCGGCATTGAAGGCATCTGCCAGCCACACCTGAAACTGTTCCATATGTTGTTTCAGGCTCTGACGGTTTAAATCGTCGTCCGGATAGGCAGAAGGGGAGGCGGGCTGTGGCGGGTAAGTGCGGATAAGATCCTGCGTGGTTTGCGGTTGCAGGCTCTTTTCAGCCGAATAGTTTTCAATCATGGGTGCGCAGCCCTACACGTGAGAGACCAATAAACGTGAAAGATAAAAAAACCGGCTTTCGCCGGTTTGATTCACAGATTTATACCCTCTCCGCAGAGCGGGTGACTGTTTAGTCGTGCGTCAGGATAGCCGGGATGGTGTCATCCTTACGCAGCGTCATAATTTCACAACCGTTATCTGTGACCACAATAGTATGCTCGTACTGAGCCGACAAGCTGCGATCTTTAGTTTTTACTGTCCAGCCGTCTTTCATGGTGCGTATACGGTAATCACCCGCATTGACCATAGGTTCAACGGTAAAGGCCATGCCAGCCTGTAACACCACACCGCCGTCATCTGCGTCATAATGCAGCACCTGAGGTTCTTCGTGGAAACCTTCGCCAATGCCGTGACCGCAATATTCGCGTACCACAGAGAATTTCTCGGCTTCAACGAATTTCTGGATCTCTTTACCCAGCGTGCGCAAGCGGATACCCGGTTTGATCATGCGCAGGGCGATATACAGGCTTTCCTGGGTGATACGGCAAAGACGCTCGCCCAAAATCGTCGGTTTACCCGCGATGAACATTTTGGATGTATCGCCGTGGAAACCGTCTTTAATCACCGTAACGTCAATGTTGACGATGTCACCCTCTTTCAAAATCTTATCTTCGCTCGGAATACCATGGCACACCACTTCATTAACGGAGATACAAACAGATTTCGGGAAACCGTGGTAATCCAGGCAGGCTGAAACCGCCTGTTGTTGGTTCACGATATGATCGGCACAAATGCGATCCAGCTCACCTGTGCTCACGCCCGGTTTAACGAAAGGTTCAATGATTTCCAGCACTTCTGCGGCCAGACGGCCAGCAACGCGCATTTTCTCGATGTCTTCGGGGGTTTTGATTGAAATAGCCATGTGTTGTCCTGCGGGTTCTGTGCATCAGGTGTGCTTTATTTCTACACCGATGTCGTCAATAATAAGCTGTGACTTATGGTATCAGCCCTGATATTTGCTGCCAAACTATCATTTCCCGTGAAGCAATCTGCTGAACAAAAGTTGCTGTCGGGCCGTTATTTATGGTATAAAGCGCGCCGGCAATCCGCTCTGAGTCTTACGACGCTGAGGGATTAAAGCCAAAATCACTCATTGTGTACTTATTAACGTAAGTAATAACACACACGTATCGACACATACGCCGGGGTGCCTTGGGAATTCGTTCTGCAGGGTCGGTTGTATGGGATACGTGGAGGCATAACCCCAACTACTTAATAGAGGTTTTATCATGGCAACTGTTTCCATGCGCGATATGCTCAAGGCCGGTGTTCACTTCGGTCACCAAACCCGTTACTGGAACCCGAAAATGAAGCCATTCATCTTCGGCGCTCGTAACAAGGTTCACATCATCAACCTTGAGAAAACTGTTCCAATGTTCAACGAAGCTCTGGCTGAGTTGCAGAAGATCTCCTCCCGTAAAGGTAAGATCCTGTTCGTTGGTACTAAACGCGCAGCAAGCGAAGCGGTAAAAGAAGCTGCACACAACTGCGACCAGTTCTTCGTGAACCATCGCTGGTTGGGCGGCATGCTGACTAACTGGAAAACCGTTCGTCAGTCCATCAAACGTTTGAAAGATCTGGAAATTCAGTCTCAGGACGGCACTTTCGAGAAGCTGACCAAGAAAGAGGCGCTGATGCGTACTCGTGAACTGGCTAAGCTGGAAAACAGCCTGGGTGGTATCAAGGATATGGGTGGTCTTCCTGATGCTCTGTTTGTAATCGATGCTGATCACGAACACATTGCAATCAAAGAAGCTAACAACCTGGGTATCCCGGTATTCTCCATTGTTGATACCAACTCCGATCCGGATGGCGTTGACTTTGTTATCCCAGGTAACGATGACGCAATCCGTGCAGTAAATCTGTACCTGAGCGCTGTTGCTGCCACTGTCCGTGAAGGCCGTTCGCAAGATCTGGCTGTTCAGGCAGAAGAAAGCTTCGTAGAAGCTGAATAATAAGGCAAGCTCAGCAGAGCCCTTATTAACCAGGTATTGAAATATGTTGGTTAGGGGGCCTTTATTGGCCCCCTTTGCTTATCTTAAATGCGAGAAATATCTCACCGCAAAAACCCTTTTTGCACTGAGATAATCGAGGAAAATACAATGGCTGATATTACCGCTGCCCTGGTAAAAGAACTGCGCGAACGTACTGGCGCTGGCATGATGGATTGTAAGAAAGCTCTGGTTGAAGCTAACGGCGACATCGAGCTGGCAATTGAAAACATGCGTAAATCTGGCGCGATCAAAGCGGCGAAAAAAGCAGGCAACGTAGCTGCTGACGGCGTGATCAAAACTAAAATCGAAGGCAACTTCGGCGTGATTCTGGAAGTTAACTGCCAGACTGACTTCGTGGCTAAAGATGCTGGTTTCCAGGCTTTTGCTGACAAAGTGCTGGACGCTGCTGTTGCAGGCAAAGTGACTGACGTTGAAGTCCTGAAAGCTCAGTTCGAAGAAGAGCGTATTCAGCTGGTTGCTAAAATCGGTGAGAACATCAACATTCGTCGCGTTCAAATTCTTGAAGGCGATGTGCTGGGCAGCTACCTGCACGGCGCACGTATCGGTGTTCTGATTGCGGCTAAAGGCGCTGATGAAGAACTGGTTAAGCAAATTGCTATGCACGTTGCAGCAAGCAAACCAGAATTCGTTAAGCCTGAAGACGTGTCTGCTGAAGTGGTAGAAAAAGAGTATCAGGTTCAGCTGGACATCGCGATGCAGTCTGGCAAACCGAAAGAAATTGCAGAGAAAATGGTTGAAGGCCGCATGAAGAAATTCACCGGCGAAGTTTCTCTGACAGGTCAGCCTTTCGTTATCGACCCAAGCAAAACTGTGGGTCAGGTTCTGAAAGAACACAATGCTGACGTGATTAACTTCATCCGCTTTGAAGTGGGCGAAGGTATCGAGAAAGTTGAGACTGACTTTGCTGCTGAAGTTGCAGCAATGACTAAACAGTCTTAATCAGTATCTGATACACCCTAAAATGGAACCGCTACGAAAGGGCGGTTCCGTTTTATCCAGCCCCAAATTCCTATTACATTGTGCGTGAAGTCATTCAGACAACGCTATGATGTAAAAACCGACTATCCATTAAGACACATTGCTTCTAGGACAGACACCATGGCTACCAATGCGAAACCCGTTTATCAACGTATCCTGCTCAAACTCAGTGGCGAAGCCCTGCAGGGTAGTGAAGGTTTTGGTATCGACGCGAGTGTATTAGATCGCATGGCTCAGGAAGTGAAAGAGCTGGTCGAACTCGGCATTCAGGTAGGTGTTGTGATCGGCGGCGGTAACCTATTCCGTGGCGCGGGTCTGGCACAGGCTGGCATGAATCGTGTTGTAGGCGACCATATGGGTATGCTGGCAACTGTCATGAATGGCCTGGCAATGCGTGATGCATTACACCGTGCCTATGTTAACGCACGCCTGATGTCTGCGATCCCTTTGAACGGTGTGTGTGATAATTACAGCTGGGCTGAGGCCATCAGCTTGCTGCGTCATAACCGCGTGGTAATTTTCTCTGCCGGTACCGGCAATCCTTTCTTTACCACTGACTCAGCCGCGTGTCTGCGCGGTATTGAAATCGAAGCTGATGTGGTATTAAAAGCCACCAAAGTTGACGGTGTGTATTCAGCTGATCCGGTGAAAAACCCGGATGCGACACTTTACGAAACACTGACCTATCAGGAAGTGCTGGAACAGGAATTGAAAGTAATGGATCTGGCTGCCTTTACGCTGGCCCGCGATCACAATCTGCCAATTCGCGTCTTCAACATGAATAAGCCTGGCGCACTGCGTCGCGTGGTGATGGGTGAAAATGAAGGAACGCTGATTTCTAAAGCGGAATGATCCTTCACAATTGAACATTACGTTCAGCCAGCCTCTGCTGGCATGAGTATTCACGGACTATACTGATGTTATGGTCTGCCAGGTAATCAGCTTTCAAAGGTTCACAACGTGATTAACGAAATCAAAAAAGACGCTGAAATTCGTATGGAAAAATGCGTTGAAGCATTCAAAACCCATATCAGCAAAATCCGTACCGGCCGTGCATCTCCGGGCATCCTGGATGGCATCATGGTGGAATACTACGGTTCAGCAACGCCTCTGCGTCAACTGGCCCAGGTGACGGTGGAAGATTCCCGTACTCTGGCAATCTCTGTATTCGATCGCTCCATCAGCGCTGCTGTTGAAAAAGCGATCATGACTTCTGATTTGGGCCTCAACCCGTCTTCTGCGGGTGCGACAATCCGTGTTCCATTGCCTGCACTGACAGAGGAACGTCGTAAGGATCTCATCAAAGTCGTGCGTGGCGAAGCAGAGCAGGGCCGTGTCTCCGTACGTAACGTCCGCCGTGATGCGAACGATAAAACCAAAGCATTGTTGAAAGATAAAGAAATCAGTGAAGATGAAGACCGTCGTTCTCAGGACGATATTCAGAAACTGACTGATATTTTCATCAAGAAAATCGACGTTGCTTTGAGCGAGAAAGAAACCGAGTTAATGGAATTTTAATCCGGTTTAAG
>NZ_JAFMOS010000422.1 GCF_019049755.1 Rahnella perminowiae | reverse complement strand
TCTCCTGGGCTCGGAGATGTTTATAAGAGACAGATATAAAAATGAATACACTTTTTTTTTTATAAAAACAAAAAAAATCGTCAAATATTAAATGATAATCATTGTTACATTTCATTTTTTTACATTGCCTGTTAAAAATACATTCTTAAACAAAGCGTATGTAGGATGAACTGTAGAGATAATTGATTTCAATCCATACGAGGGATCCGAAAACCTCACAGCCAGTGCCTTTACAGACCTGGGCTTATCCCTCTGCACAGAGGCAGATATGGATAAATTTCTGTATTGATCAGCCAGATAGTGTTTTGTAGCTGGCAGGTATAAGCAGCATATGCTCAGCGCCAGTGCCGTTTATACCCCCCGCACTTGGGGAGCGCTGAATGATTTTATGAACACCCGGTGTTACGGCTGATGACAGTGAACCTGAACTCTTTCAGTCATTTTCCAGTGCTGAGTAGCCGCCGGTGAAGTTCAGCGTGGTGACTTTTATTTCTTTCATATCATGAGTCAGTCAGATTCTTTGTATAAACCCCACTCATTCTGTATTGCTATGATGATTGATGTTTTTGCTACTTCGCGTTGCCATTTTCATCAGCTTGCGGTTATTTCAATCAAATATAGCCTATGCTAACTTTCTTAACCAAGACTATAACACATTGAAAATAAAGGTTTTTCTATTTTTAGTTTTGTGGCAAACTGCGCATCTCAACGAATAACCCGCCTTTTTTGTTCCCGAAGGCCTGACTGGTCCGTTTTATGCAACTTTATACCATTCTCATTCTGGCGTTCGGTATGTCCATGGATGCCTTCGCAGCGGCAATTGGCAAAGGTGCCTCTCTGCACCGGCCACCGCTGAAAGAGGCATTACGCACCGGGCTTATTTTTGGCGTGATTGAAGCCATCACCCCGGTGATCGGATGGGGAATCGGTCTGGCGGCCAGTCAGTTTATTATGAGTTGGGATCACTGGGTCGCATTCACCCTGTTGTTGATCCTCGGTATCCGTATGATTGTGGAAGCCTTCAGGAAAGATAAAGCGGTAGAAGATACACTGGCACCGCGCCGTCATGGTTTCTGGCTGCTGGTCACGACAGCCGTCGCAACCAGTCTGGATGCCATGGCCGTCGGAGTCGGTCTGGCTTTCCTTCAGGTGAATATTCTGGTGATGGCACTGACTATCGGTGCCGCCACCACTATTATGGCAACATCCGGTATGCTGCTTGGCCGGTTCCTCGGTGCCGCAATGGGTAAATGGGCCGAAATTCTGGGTGGCGTGGTGCTGATCGGTATCGGTACATCCATTCTTGTGGAGCATCTTGGCCTGCTGGGCTGAGATTTTCAGACATAAAAAAGAGGATTTTGTATCCTCTTGATCATTGGAGGTTTTTTTCTTTTCCCTGCCCCTGTTAAACAGAAAAATCCCGGTTCAGATTATCTTCACGCACAAAATCGATAAACGCCTGTAACGGCGCAGGGATAAGGCGCCTGTCATTGTAGTAAAGATACGGCCCGGAAAACGACAGCCACCACGGTTGCAAGATAGCCTCCAGTTTGCCGCTGGCAATGGCAGGCCGCAGCCATTCTTCAAACAGGTAGATAATGCCAGTACCCGCCACCGCCGTTTCCAGCGCCAGATCCATCGCGCCGCCGACACTGACCACCAGCGGGCCGTTCACCTGCACGCTGAGGCTTTCCCCCTCATGTTCGAATTCCCAGTCCGGCATGATCCCGCGGGCATAGCGACCACGCAGGCACCGGTGCTGTATTAGCTCCTGCGGATGCGATGGCCTGCCATGCGTATTGAGATAATCCGGGGAGGCCGCCGCAGCGTAACGCTGACGGCGCGGCCCGATAGGGATAGCCACCATGTCCAGTTCAAGGCGTTCGTCATAACGGATCCCCGCATCACAACCGTCACGAAATACATCCTGTACATTACTTTCGGCAATGATTTCCAACTGAATATCCGGATAACGCCGCAGAAACTCCGGCACCAGCGCAGGCAAAACCAGCCGGGTTGCACTAACCGGCACATTCAGACGCAGCGTGCCACCGGGCGTATTGCGATAACGGTTGAGAGCGTCAAGTGCCGCATCCACCTCTTTCATGGCCGGAATTAGCCGCTCGAGCAATGCTCTGCCCGCTTCAGTCAGCACCACTGCACGCGTGGTACGGTGAAACAGACGGATGCCGAGCTGCTGTTCAGCACGGCGCACCGCATCGCTCAACCGGGATGCATTGCTGCCCGTGACGCGTGCCGCCTCACGAAATCCCCCCGCTTTCGCCACTTCTACTACTGCATGCAACAGCGCGATATCCATCGGCATTGTGCGTCACTCCGTACAGTTTGTCCTGATTTCACCGGATAGTTGCACAAGCTGAGTGCGGCTACAATCGATGAACACCCACACAGGAGAATTCCATGACACAACCCTCAATGACTTACCGCCTCGGCGACAGAGAAGTGGCGCGCTTAGGTTACGGTGCAATGCAACTGGCTGGCCCCGGCGTTTTTGGCCCGGTCAGCAATGAAGCACGGGGCATACAGGTGCTGCGTGATGCCGTGGCTTCGGGTGTTAATCACATCGATACCAGCGATTTTTATGGCCCGCATGAAACCAATAAGCTGATCAAAAAAGCCCTCCATCCTTATCCCGATAATCTGCGCATCGTGACCAAAGTTGGTGCGCGACGCGATGAAAAAGGCGGCTGGTTACCGGCTTTCAGCCCGCAGGAACTGACGCAGGCGGTGGAAGATAACCTGCGCAATCTCGGGCTGGAGGTGATGGACGTGGTGAATCTGCGCAGCATGCTCGATGTCCATCAGCCGAAAGAAGGATCGCTGGAACCGCAGCTGGAAGCGCTGATCAGGCTCCGGGAACGCGGTCTGATCCGCCATATCGGCCTGAGCAATGTGACGGCAAAACAGGTCGCCGATGCACAGAAAATGACGACCATCGCCTGTGTTCAGAATATGTATAATCTGGCGAACCGTCACGACGATGCGCTGATCGACAGTCTGGCGGAACAGGAGATTGCTTATGTACCGTTCTTCCCGCTGGGCGGTTTTTCGCCTTTGCAGTCAGCGCGGCTTGATGAAGTCGCGGCACAATTGCAGGCAACACCCATGCAGGTGGCGCTGGCCTGGCTGCTGAAACGCTCGCCGAACATTTTGCTGATCCCCGGCACCTCATCACCGCAACATTTGCAGGAAAATCTGGCCAGTGCGAAGGTAACTTTGTCAGATGAGGTAATGGAAACCCTGAACGGAATGGCGGGTTAGACGTCACGCGTCCCCTGCGCATCATGCAGGGGACGTTTTTCGGGATGGCTGAATCTGCACTGTCGTATTAACGGTCAGATCACGTCAACGGTATCCGGCTGTTCACTGCAATTCGCGGGCCTGTGCACAGATAAGTTTCCTCAGCCATTTCTGCGCATTACTGTCATCCGAACGCCGGTGCCATAACAGATAAAACGGGATTTCCGGCAGCGCTACCGGCGGCGGCGTCATCACGATATTTTGATGTTTCCCGCTGACTATCACACTGCGTTTCAATACGGTTGCAACATATCCCGTCTGCTGCACAACACCGGCAACACCCGCCATGGTCGGCAGCGTCAGGCGGAGTTCCCGTGTCAGCCCCATTTTTCTGAGCTGTTCATCGACCAGACCATAATGATTTCCTTCCGGCGAGACCAGAATATGGCTCATTGCCAGATAAGCTTCTAACGTCATGCCGTCGCGAGCCGCATCATTGTCGCGGCGGATCAGTGTGACAAATTCATCACTGAACAGAGGCAGTGACAAGATGCGGTTTTCCGGCCGGGTCGGGGGAATACCGATCACCAGATCCACCTCACCGGCATCCAGCATCGACACGGACGCATCGCGGTCGGTAAATGTCCGCACATGCAGCGCCACACCGGGCGCCTGTTCGCTGATCGCCCGCATAATGCCGGGCAGCAGCACCATCAGCGGGTATTCAGACGTACCCAGCGTAAAGGACATTTTTCTGTTCTCCGGCGCAAAATTGTCGTCCGGAGCCAGCAGATTACTCAGTTCGTTAAGCGCTTTTGACACGTGTAAACTGATCTCTTTTGCCCTGGCGGTAGGCAACAAACCGGAAGCACTGCGAATAAACAGCGGATCTGCAAAATGCGTTCGCAGGCGCGACAATGCCGCGCTCATCGCCGGCTGACTGACCGCCGCTTTGCTGGCGGCACGGGTCACATTCCGCTCTTCCATCAGCGCATCAAACGCGACCAACAGATTCAGGTCGAGGCCCTTAAAATCCATAAAACGTATATTCCTCTATATGCTTTTCTTATTTCAATTATGACTGATACAAATGGGATACTCGCTGCGTGCACCACATTAACCCTATAAAAATGCATTCAGCCAGAGGAATTTAGCGATGTCAGACAATAACGAGATGGCAAATCGACTTATAGCGGAACGTAAGGCAGTTGAAAAAATCTATCAGGCTTTCAGCCTGCATAATCCGGACTTAATGGATGAGGCAGTTACCCCGGACTGGAAAGATATTCCCCTCGCCCCCGGACAGGCTCCCGGCCCTGAAGGGCTGAAACCCATCATCAGGGGATTTATTGAAGCTTTTCCGGACGTGAAGATCACCCTTCACGACCTCCTTCAGACGCCGGGGAAGATTGCCGTGCGTGCAGAAATTACCGGCACACATAACGGCAACTTTATGGGCATCGAGCCTACAGGCAAATTTGTCAGCATCCGGTTGCATGAATTCCATGAGCTGAATGGCGAACGCATCACCACCACCTGGCATCTGGAAGACTGGTTTGGCGCGTTCATGCAACTCGGCCAGTTCCCGCCGCAGGGTTAAAAACGGACAATTCGCCGCACGGGCTGACCGGTCCCCTCTCTTTCATTTCGGATTATCCGGCGGCGAGGCCGGTGCGGCGAACCAGTTGTCCTGAGTCACCATGACGGCTGTTTCCGGCTGATTGACAAAATTCGGCGACATAATCTGCACATTAAATTCGTTGAAGACGTCCTGAATATGGCTGTGTAATTCGCTTCTTACTGTGGCAAGGGATTCGCCCGGACGGAGATGCACCTGCAGTTCATAGGCGATATACCAGTCCATCAGACTGAGCTGGCGTACCAGCGGTTTATGCTGAAGATCAATACCCTGCGTACGGCTGGCGGCCAGCTCCAGCATGGCGTGCACCTGCCGCCAGGGCGTGTCATAACCGATGGTGACACGGGTTATCAGGTTGACACCGCCCCCCGGATTTTGTGCGCTGAGATTGGTGATTTTGCCACTGACCACCACAGCATTCGGCACGGTGACAACGTAACTTTCACGGGTGATAATTTTGGTCGCCAGCATGCCGATTTCACTCACCAGTCCTTCGTTATCGCCGATGCGGATCACATCGCCTTTACGCAGCGCCCGGGAATAAATCAGCACCAGTCCGCTCATCGCATGGTTCATCACGCCGGCAGATCCCAACGTCAGCATCAGGCCAAAGAATACGCTGACACCTTTGAAGGCCAGTGAGTTTGCGCCAGGCAAAAACGGATAGGCCGCAGACAGCGCAAACAGCCAGACCATGACAGAAATCAGTTTTCGAGTCGCGCCCACCGTTTCAGGGTGCAGGCCGGGCACCTGCGTTTTTCGGGTCTCAACCCGTTTTAACAGTATTTTTAGCAGCTTGAGAATAAACGCCGTAATGAGGAAAATGATTGCCACGATCATCAAGCCCGGGAACGCCGACACAATCGCCAGAGCGATTTTTTGCACCACATCGACTGACCAGTCACCCAGCGATTCCCCCCAGATACGCGTCCACGGATATAAACGGAACAACCAGCTCAGCCAGAGATAAAACGCCACGATGCTCAGAAAAATTATCAAAATGGCGTATAAATGCACTTCAACCGCACCCAGCAAACTGCGCCACCGGTACGGGATCCACCCTTTCTTCAGCAAAATCCTTGCCGTGAAATACGCTTTCACTTTAGCCCAGGATGTAAACGCCGCGTAGTACAGCAGAATAAGCACAGCGGTACCCGCAACCACTTTGAGTGTCGCGATCGCCAGATACGAGGAAGAATACTGCTCTGCCAGCGAGGTGCGTTGTGTGTTGAAGCGCGCCAGCACACGCTGCGCGGCCTGATCGAGCGTCAGGTCATCGCCTTCATCCAGATCACTTTCCGACAGCAACATCAGTGGTTTACCATTGATTACAAACAACCGCCCCTGCTGACCATAACGTTGCACAGACAGGATCTGCACCGGATGGCGGATGTCCTCCCCGTTCAGCGAACGCAGCGTATTACGGATACGCAACACACGCTCTTCCGGCGTGGACAAGCCGAACGTTGCCTGCAACATCACAACCGGCTGATGAAAAATAAACACAGTGCGGGCTTTTTCCTGATCAGACGGCATCTGCCGGGGTTCAGCTGCCTGCAGATGAAAGGAGCCAAAAAATGCCAGCCACGCCAGCAAAACGCACAGTCTGCCCTTTCTCAGCCAGGCCAGTAACTCCATCACCCTCAACCTGCTGTCACCCATCTACAGACTCCCAACACAGACACGGTAGGATCAAGACGCTGACTTAAAAATTTCAAGATAAGTCATCGTGAAATAAGTCTTTTAATTAAAATCAATCTTGGATAAATGCTAGTTACTCAGGGAAATTTTTACTAGCGATCAGGCATCTTTTTTTATTAACTGCGCCTGACCTACCAATGTCAGGTGTGTCAGATGATATGGTTAAACGCAGGCGGCGGGCCTGCGGCAGTCACTGTATCTGCACCAGCAACCGCCCGCAGGTAAAACGTGGCTATTTAAAATGCGAAGCAATAATATTTATTTTAAACGAGGCATGGCGGTAATCATTTAATAACGAGCAGATCCTGATATCGCGTGGTATATCTCGGCGAGAGCATTTCACGCTTCATCTGCCATTGCTGCCGTATGCCCTGCCCGGCAAAATAAAGCGTTCCACGCCCCTTCCTGGCATTCAGATAATCCAATACGCCCATCAGTTTCTGGCTATTATGTCGCGGTGCGTTTTCATCGAAAAGATTCAGCTGAGCCACACCCTGACTGTAAAAATCGCCCAACATAATTCCGGCTTTCTGATAGCGATGCCCCTCTTTCCAGATAGCATCCAGACAGCGCGTCGCCGCAACCATAATATCCCGGCTATCCTGTGTCGGCGTCAGCAAATTAACGAATGAGCTGGATCCATAATAAGGCTCATTTAATCCGAAGGGAGACGTTTTAATAAACGCGGAGATAAACCGGCAATACTGATGTTCATTGCGGAGCTTTTCCGCTGCCCGGATAGCATAACTACAGATAGCCTGACGCATCTGCTCATATTCCGTGATCCGATCACCGAATGAGCGGGAGCAAACAATTTCCTGCTTTACCGGCGCAAACTCTTCCATCTCAAGACACGGTTCACCCCGTAACTCACGCACCGTTCTTTCCAGCACAACGTTGAAATGTTTTCTGACGAACCGGATATCAGTGTCTGCCAGCTGCAGCACCGTCCCGATCCCCATAGACTTCAGTTTCTTCGTGATCCGCCGGCCGACTCCCCAGACTTCATCCACGGGTAACGCCGCCATAAGCTTTCTTTGCCGTTCGACATTTGACAAATCAACAACTCCACCCGTCTGCCGTTGCCATTTTTTTGCTGCATGATTAGCCAGTTTGGCTAACGTCTTGGTTTGTGCGATACCGACCCCAACCGTCAGATGCGCACGTTGCAGAACAGTGGCTCTGATTTCACGCCCAAACTCCGTCAGATCGCGACAATTGCGCACGCCCGTCAGGTCACAAAAAACCTCATCAATTGAGTATACTTCGCAGCGTGGCACCATCTCCTCAATTGTGGTCATTACCCGGTTGGACATATCCGCGTAGAGTTCATAATTACTACTAAAACAAACTACGCCATGACGCCTGAACACTTCTTTTTGTTTAAAATACGGTTCTCCCATTTTTACAAATGGATATGCTTCAGCAGAACGGGCAATAACACAGCCGTCATTATTGGATAAAACGACCACCGGCCGCCCCTTCAGATCGGGGCGAAATACCGTTTCACAGGAAGCATAAAAAGAGTTCACATCACACAGTGCAAACATAGTCAGCTCGCCGATTTCACGATATAGGTTACTACGCCGAAAACTTCCAGGCTTTCTTCGCTGCCAATGATGATTGGCGCATAAACACTATTTTCAGGCCGGAGCATGACAACCGGATGCAGTTGCAGGCGCTTAACCGTGAATTCACCGTCAACCGCAGCAATGACAATATTGCCATGTTCAGCTTTACGGGAACTGTCCACGACCAGTAAATCGCCCTCGCCAATCCCGGCGTCAATCATTGAGTCACCGGTCACTTTCACGAAATAAGTGGCACTCGGATGCTGAATCATCAGTTCATTGAGATCAATACGCCGCTCAACATAATCCTGCGCCGGGCTCGGGAACCCGCAGGGGACAAGGTCGCTGAACAAGGGGAATGCCAGGATCTGCCGTGGCTCGTTAAGCGTGAGGAACTGCATTGTAATCACCATCAAGGAAAACTGTATGTATATACAGTATTATTTATCCCTGATGGAAAGCAAGAGGCTTTAAAGGCGGCGGTGCTTCTGCTGCGTACCGCGCTGAGTAAAAGCCTTTAAAT
>NZ_JAFMOS010000423.1 GCF_019049755.1 Rahnella perminowiae | reverse complement strand
CTTAATTACATGAAAAAAAATATCGTAAGTTCATTCGCCTTTAATAATTCTTAATGCCATTATCGCCGGATAAAAATCAGCCCGTCGCTATCGACTCTCTCTTTGTGGAGCCTCACATGTTTTCCAGTAATTACAACAATGTGCTTGTGATGTTTTCGTTCATTGTTGCAATGCTTGCCTCTTATACCGCGCTAGATATGGCGGGCCGGGTCGCCACCACGGAAGGAAGGGCTTCCCGACTTTGGTTAACAGGTGGCGCCATTGCAATGGGCATCGGCATCTGGTCGATGCATTTTATCGGCATGCTGGCTTTTAATTCCCCGATGCCGATGGGTTATGACCCTTTCATCACCCTGCTTTCTATGGTGATCGCCATCATTTCCTCAGCCTTCGCGCTGTGGCTGGTCTGTCTGCAGGAATTACCGACCAGACGATTATTTGCCGGTGCCTTACTGATGGGCGGCGGTATTGCCGCTATGCATTACACCGGTATGGCCGCCATGCAGATGATGCCGCCCATTACCTACGATTACCGCTGGGTGGTGCTCTCTGTTGTTGTTGCGATTGTCGCTTCCGGCGCGGCGCTGTGGATGGCATTCAATTTGCGCCAGCAGTCGCCTAATGTCCGCCTGCTGCGCATCAGCGCTGCGGTGATAATGGGCACCGCGATTGTCGGTATGCATTACATCGGCATGGAGGCAGCCCGATTCCCGACGGACAGTCACAGTATGGCAGCGTTCAGCGGCGTGGATAATAACTGGCTGGCGTTACTGGTGATTGTGGTCACGCTGGCGATTCTGGCCATCACCTTGATCATCTCTATTCTCGATGGCCGGATGCAGGCACGCACCTCAATTCTGGCGTCTTCTCTGGCACAGGCAAACCGCGAGCTGACCCAACTGGCGCTGCACGACAATCTGACCCGTTTACCTAATCGTTTGTTACTGGAAGACCGCATGAGTCAGGCACTTCAGAAAGCGTTGCGTGGTGAATCGCAGTTTGCGGTACTGTTTCTGGATCTCGACGGGTTTAAAGCGGTTAACGATGCCTTCGGCCATCACATCGGCGATCAGCTGTTAATTTCCGTCACTGAACGTCTGCAATCACAGCTCCGGGCGGCGGATACGCTGGCGCGTCTCGGCGGCGATGAATTTGTACTGCTGGTTGAAATCACCGAACCGACCGATGCGTCACAACTGGCCGATAAGCTGGTACATCTGATTGCACGTCCGTTTTATGTTTCCCGCTATGAACTGCTGGTCTCTGCCAGCGTGGGGATCGCAGTATATCCGGGCGATGGAGAGAATGAGCGCGAGCTGATGCTCAATGCCGACGCCGCGATGTATCACACCAAAAATTCCGGTCGCAACGGCCACAGTTTCTTCCAGCCGTCAATGAACGCCAACGCGCAGAACCAGTTGCAGATGCTCAATGATTTGCGTCTGGCGATTGAACACCATGAGCTGCGCCTGCACTATCAGCCAAAATTTATTGCGCCTTACGGGCCGGTGAGCGGCTTCGAAGCACTGCTGCGCTGGGAGCGCGGGGGTAACATCCTCAGCCCTGATGTATTTTTGCCGCTGGCAGAAAAAACCGGCCTGATTATTCCGATCGGCGAATGGGTGCTGAACGAAGCCTGTCGCCAGTTACGGGAATGGCATATGGCCGGACATACGCAATGGACGGTGGCGGTGAATCTTTCCACATTGCAATTTGAACAGACAAATCTGGTCGAAATGGTGATAGAAACCATTGAACGCCATCAGATCCCGCCTGAAATGCTCACGCTGGAAGTCACCGAAACCACCGCCATGCGCAACCCGGATAGCAGCGTAGAAATTCTGGAGCGCCTGACACAGTACGGCGTAAAAGCCTCGATTGATGATTTCGGTACCGGCTATTCCAGCCTGCTCTATCTGAAACGTCTGCCCGCCAGTGAGCTGAAAATCGACGGCGCATTTATTAACGACCTGATTGCAGGCAGCGAAGATGCCAGTATTGTTTCTGCGATCATCGCCCTCGGCCAGACGCTGAACCTCAAAGTGGTGGCCGAAGGCGTTGAAACTACCCAACAGCAGGAATTCCTGACGCAACTGGGCTGCGATACCTTGCAGGGTTATCTTCTGGGACGTCCGATGACGCCCCAACAAATTGCCCAACACCCCGATACGGACTGGGAGTCAAAACTCCCCCTGACGCATAAAGGCTGATGCGCACGGCTCAGGCTGTCGCCGTGCGGAAAAACCGCACGGCGTTGCGCAAATCAATGCTTTGTTCCGTGAGGGATTGCGCCGCTGCCGCCGCCTGCTCCACCAGTGCGGCATTCTGCTGGGTAACCCGATCCATCTGATCAACGGCAATCCCCACTTCGTGAATACCGGTGTGCTGCTCAGAACTTGCCGTCGAGATTTCCCGGACAATTTCTGCCACTTTATTCACCGAGCTGACGATCTCACTCATGGCTTTACTGGCGCGATCGGCCTGCTGTGACCCTTCGGCAATTTTGCTGACGGTGCCCTGGATCAGATCTTTAATTTCTTTTGCCGCCTGCCCGCTTTTTTGCGCCAGCACCCGCACTTCACTCGCTACCACCGCAAATCCTTTGCCCTGCGTACCGGCACGCGCCGCCTCCACAGCGGCGTTCAGCGCCAGCAGGTTGGTCTGGAAGGCAATACCTTCAATCACGCTGATGATATTGATGATTTCATTCGAACTGCCCGAAACATCACGCATATGCGCCTGCATCCCCGTCACAATTACGCCGCCCTGAGACGCCGTTTTCGAGGTTTCCAGCGCCAGCTGACTCGCCTGCCGGGCATTCTCGGCATTCTGGCTGACAGTCATGGTCAGGTTTTGCATATTGGAACTGGTCTGCACCAGCGAGGCCGCCTGTTCTTCGGTGCGCTGTGATAAGTCCACGTTGCCTTGTTCAATTTCACTGGCGGCATGATTGATTGATTCACTGCCTTCCATAATCTGATGAATGGTTTTATTCAGTTGCTGATTCATGCCGTTCAGCGAAGCCAGCAAACTGCCATTATCACCCGGTTTCAGCGTGATTTTTGCCGCCAGATTACCGGCGGCAATTTCACGCATGATGGATGCGGCATATGCCGGCTCCCCGCCGAGCTGCTTCACCAGCGTGCGCGCCAGCAGCAGCGCCATGGCCAGTGAAAGAATAAAGGCCACACAGACCAGCACTAAAAACATCGCGCTGGCCGTATGGTAACTGCTGCGGGCATCCGCTGCCGCCGTTTCACTGTTGGTCAGCTCGTTTTTGACCAGCGTTGCCAGATCCGCCATCAGTTGTGTGCGGTATTTACGTGAGTTATCGCCACTGATTTGTGTGGCCTGCGCAATATCATTGCGCTCAACTGCCGCAATAACCTGATTATTCGCCAGCGAAAACTGCTCAAAATTAGCGACGATCTGCTTAAACAGATCTGACTGACTGCCGCCGCTGTTGAGCTTCAGATACGCATTTTCCGCGTTTTTAAAGGTGGCCACTGCCTGAAGGATTTCGCCCCGGTGCCCGTCACGCGGTGCACCCTCCGGCGAGGCGATATATTGCACCTGCTGCAGGCGTAACTCTGCCAGCGTGCCACGCATCACCAGCGGATACTGCACACCGGGAAGCCGGAAGGCGCGGTAGTTTTCAATCTGCTGATTGCTGCTGTTAAGCAGCCAGGCTGACATCGCCGCCAAAATTAACAGCAAACTCAGGACGAGTGCAAATGCACCCAGCAAACGGGCAAGTATGGAAAGGTTGATGATCTTTTTCATCTGGGCACATCGGAAAGTCAGTGACAGGAAACACTCATAACGGCCGGAACAGAGGGAACTTTAGTGAAAATGAAACTATATTTCATTTTGTTAAATGCTGACTTTCGAAATGTAATTTTAGGGTTACCGGACGAATTTTTCATGTTACCGGCCAGCGTTAAAAATAGGATCTGACAGACGTTTCGACAATTTGCTCTCTCATAAAGAGAGAGCGATTATCGCCACTTACTTCGGTTCAAATCCGGGCCATAGCGGAATGACTGCCGATAGCAGATCCGCCGTGCCGGCGGCTACTGACATATGGCGATAATCCTCAATGCCGTCTGCGGTGCGGGCAAATTTGACCACAGTGTCCAGTCCGGCTTCCTGGCACAGCACCGTGCCACCTGCAATGTCCCACAGCGTCGTGCGGCGTTGCAAATGCCCGCCGATAATACCTTTTGCCGCAAACACCATGCCGACGGTCGTGCAGCGATAGCAATGCACCGACCAGTCTGCTGCACGCAGGCCCTGATAAAATGCCGAGGCTTCGTCGAGTTTGTCGTCCGAGCTGTCACCCAGCGACACAATCTGCACATCTTCAAAACGATCATCACGACGAAACGGCTTGCCGTTGAGGAAAATCCCCTTGCCGGATTCTGCCGCAAACAGATCGTTTAATACCGGCAGCGCCACAATACCGATCAGCGGCTTTTTATTCTCTACCAGTCCGAGTGATACGCCCCACAGCGGCGAACCACGCAGGAAATTCGACGTTCCGTCGATCGGGTCGATCACCCAGCAAGGGGCATCCGTCAGTACGCCCCCCATCTCTTCACCGATCACCGCGTCCTGCGGGAAATGCTGCGCCAGATGGCTGCGGATAAACTGCTCGACCGCCACATCAGCTTCAGAAACGAAATCCTGGGTGCGTTTACTGCTGACCTCGATGGCGTCCCGGCGGTTAAAAAAACCCAGCGCCAGTTCAGCGGCCTGTGCCGCAATCTGACCGGCAATCGCCAGACGCGCCGACATCGTTGTGTTCGTCATCATAAATCCTGATTTTTCAGTCTGAAGGAAGTAAGTCACCTTTATAGAATGCACCGGAATCGATGAATA
This sequence comes from Rahnella perminowiae, assembly GCF_019049755.1. Classification (GTDB taxonomy): domain Bacteria; phylum Pseudomonadota; class Gammaproteobacteria; order Enterobacterales; family Enterobacteriaceae; genus Rahnella; species Rahnella perminowiae. The sequence goes on along the minus strand of NZ_JAFMOS010000423.1, from coordinate 3,839 downwards.
AAAAATGACAAGCTGTCACTTGCCAAACCAGTGCTAAACATTCTATATCTGTGGGCTGCCACTTTCTGAAGCCTGCCGGAGGCTGTCATGCCAGATGCCGCTCATTGGTTCCCCTTTCTGTTAATTTGCCTCGGGCTGGTGTTAACGCCTGGCCCGAATATGATTTACCTGATTTCGCGCTCGCTGTGTCAGGGGCCGAAAGCCGGTCTGATTTCCCTGGGGGGCGTTGTGCTGGGCTTCCTGTTTTACATGCTGTTTGCTGCGCTCGGTATTACCGCGCTGGTGATGGCGGTGCCATTTGCCTATGACGCCCTGCGTATCGGCGGTGCGGCGTATCTGCTGTATATGGCGTGGCAGGCGGTCAGACCCGGTGGCCGCTCACCGTTTCAGGTCAGGGAGTTACCACGTGACAGCAATAAAAAGCTGTTCACCATGGGGCTGGTCACGAACCTGCTGAATCCGAAAGCGGCGGTATTATATCTGACACTGTTGCCGCAATTCATCGTGCCGGAACAGGGGCATGTGCTGGCACAGTCACTGATTCTTGGTGGCTCGCAAATTCTGATCAGTGCGTCAGTTAACGCACTCATTGCGCTTTCGGCCGGTTACATCGCCGTTTTCCTGGCAGGACGGCCTGTGTGGATGATCATCCAGCGCTGGTTTATGGGCGCAGTACTGGGCGGACTGGCAGTGCGTATGTTGCTGGACGGACGTAAATAACCGGCCATTTGTCACCGGTTATATTCAGTTTCACACCAACGCTATATAATTCTCTGCATAACGAAATCAGAGGATTTTTCCGTGCACCCATTTTCATTGCGTTTTTTGCCCTCGGTTACCCTGCTCGGGCTGGCCCTGAGCCTGTTTTCCCCTTCCGTTTTTGCCACCCGCCAGATAACCGATCAGCTCGGCCGTCAGGTCACGCTTCCTGATCAGGTTAACCGTGTCGTCGTATTGCAGCATCAGACCCTCAACTTGCTGGTTCAATTGGATGCCACTAAAGATATTGTCGGCGTACTGAATAACTGGCAGCGGCAACTGGGCAACGGTTATGTACGCCTCGCGCCGGAACTGGCGAAAACACCGGTGGTCGGCGACCTGACCAGCGTGAATCTGGAAAGTCTGGTGGCACTGCATCCGCAAGTGGTATTCGTCACCCACTATGCACCGCAGGAAATGATCGACCAGATCAGCCAGACCGGGATCGCCGTCGTGGCGGTTTCACTGCGTGATGATCCGAAAGGCGAAGAACACATGATGAACCCGGTCCTGCCTGATGAAGATAAGGCGTATACCGAAGGACTGAAGAAAGGTATTGCGCTGATTGGCGAAGTCGTCAATCACCAGAAACAGGCACAGGCGTTGATCGACTATACTTTTTCTCAGCGCCAGTTAACCGCCGGGCGGCTGAAAGGTGTTCCGGCCAATCAGCGGATCCGCACATATATGGCAAATCCCGATCTGACCACTTACGGTTCCGGCAAATATACCGGCCTGATGATGGCCCATGCCGGTGCGATGAACGTTGCTGCCGCGACGGTAAAAGGGTTTAAGCAGGTCGCGCTGGAACAGGTGATCGCCTGGAACCCGCAGGTGATCTTCGTACAGGATCGTTATCCGGAAGTGGTCGGGCAGATCACCGGTGATCCCAAATGGCAGAGTATTGATGCGGTCAAAAATCACCGTGTTTATCTGATGCCGGAATATGCCAAAGCCTGGGGCTATCCGATGCCTGAAGCGCTGGCGATTGGCGAACTGTGGATGGCGAAGAAACTCTACCCGCAAAAATTTGCTGACATTGATATGCACAAACAGGCTGATGCTTATTATCAGCGCTTCTACCGGACAGATTTTAAATCGGCGGCAGATGCGGCGCGCGCGGAGAAATAGCCTCGTCTCCGGCGCTTTACGCGGAGGCAATGTGATAAGGAGACCTGATGACAAAGACGATTAAAGTGCTGGCGGCAGGGAGTTTGCGCCGCGCATGGGCACCGTTGTGCGATGCCTTTACGGAAGAGACGGGCAACAAAATCGACGTAGAATTCGGCCCCGCCGGGCTGTTGCGCGAACGGATCGAACAGGGCGAAAAGGTCGATCTGTTTGCTTCCGCCAACACCGCGCATCCACTGACGTTGCAGCAGCACGGTAAGGCGCTGGAAGTGGAGGCCTTTTGCGGTAACAGCCTGTGTGTCGCCGCCCGAAAAGGGCCGGAACTGGAGAAACTCAACTGGTTGAGCGTGTTACTGGATCCCCGTTTTCGTCTGGCGACGTCCACACCGCAAAGCGATCCTTCCGGTGATTACACCTGGCAGATGTTCGAACTGATTGAAAGGCGGCATCCTGATGCCGGGGCGATTTTACGCAACAAAGCACTGCGTCTGGTGGGTGGTGAAAAATCGGCAAAAATCCCGGCAGGTAAACTGGCGGCAGAATGGCTGATCTGCAGCGGTCAGGCCGATGTTTTCATCGGCTACACCAGTTATGCCACGCTGTTACGGGAAAACGACGCACTGGAAGTCTTCAATATTCCGGCAGATTATAACGTGCGGGCCCGTTATGCGCTGGCGACCTGCACGGAGAAAGGGAAACCGCTGGCAGACTTTATTCTTTCAGAAACCGGCCAGCGTATTTTGCAGAACGCCGGTTTTTGCGGAAAACATGCGGTAATGCCGGAATAGAGGACCTACAACCATGCCTTAATGATCGAGGTCTCTTTCCTTCATTGCGCGCTGACGGTCGTAATACTCATCTTCAGCGGCAGTGATTTCATCGAGCAGCGAATCCACATCGGCTTTATGCGTATCTTCGGTGAACAGCCCGGTCAGAATAGTTTCCGGCGTCAGTTTGCCGTCTTCGTACAATGCCCAGATTTCTTTGGCAAAGCGCGTTTCCAGCAGCTGCGGTGCGAACCGGCCGTAGTACTCCGTCATGTTATTCACATCGCGTTCGAACATCGATTCGGCGTGATTATTGGCAGCGGCATCGACGGCCTGCGGCAGGTCGATAATCACCGGCCCTTCGGCATCCATCAGCACGTTAAACTCCGATAAGTCACCGTGAACGATACCGGCGCACAGCATGCGCACGATGTTGCGGATCATGGTCTCAAAATCGGCTATCGCTTCTTCTTCCGTCAGGATGACGTCACTGAGGCGCGGCGCGACCACGCCGTCAGCATCGGTGATAAGCTCCATCAGCAGCACACCGTCCAGACAAATGTAAGGTTGCGGCACGCGCACACCGGCATTCGCCAGACGGAACAGCGCATCCACTTCGGCTGTCTGCCAGGATTCTTCCTGCTGTTTACGCCCGAACTTTGACCCTTTTTGCATCGCACGCGCGTTGCGGGTGTTACGGACTTTACGGCCTTCCTGATACTGCACGGCCTGTTTGAAGCTACGTTGTGTCGCTTCTTTATACACTTTGGCGCAACGGATCTCTTCACCGCATAACACGGTGTAAACGTCGGCCTCTTTGCCACTTTTCAGTCGACGGACCACATCATCAATCAGGCCGTCATCCACCAGAGGTTGGATTCTATTTGGGATTTTCATGCAGCCTTGTACCTTATTTCAGCGCATGAGGGAATGACCTGCGCAATATTCCCTGCATTACACACCAGACACGCCGTTCGCGTCATCCTTTCTGATCCTTATCGCTCACTGTTCTCAGGGGTACAGTTTAACGTAGTGGCGATGGAGTGGATACTTTATGCACATACGTTATCACTTTTTAGCCGTTCTTTTCACCGGTAAAACCCCTCAGAATTTTATTGCAACAGCATTAAATTTGGCTTAAATAATTAATTCACGCCCGATAATTATTTCCTTCTGTAAGTA
>NZ_JAFMOS010000424.1 GCF_019049755.1 Rahnella perminowiae | reverse complement strand
TGTAATGTCAGATCAGTTTTAAATGTTACAATTTTGCAATATTAATTTCATCTTAGCCATTATCATTATAGTTTCTTGATTACCTAAACTTCAGCAGCGACTATGAATCAGTGAGTTATATTGACTGCAAAAAATTGCTCAAGTTGGTAACCATATCAACTCAACGTTTGTACAGCAGCATGGGAAGTTCAAAAATGACATACTGAAATTGGCTACCAGAATAGAGGCCTTATCTCACCGGGCCTTCTCAACCTGTTCTTCAGAGGACCGGTTGACCGATATTTTTAAAAGATAGCTAGGCAGTTTGTCGCGAATTTTAGGCCTGATGAGATTACGTTAATAACGTAAAGCAGATCGGATCACCACATAAATCCTCAGTATTAACTTTGGAGCAGAGAGATGAGTCGTAAACAGCGAGAAGATATTAAGAATAAACTTGGACTCCCTACCATAGCCGCATCGGCTGACCGGACTCTTGAACAAATTCGGGCTGGTTTTGCAGCATTCATGAAAACAATGCATATCCCTTTGGGTACTCAGATCAGCAGTACAACACTCGGAGAACGAAAAGCACTGCTTGTTGAAAAAAAGCAGGATAAACGAGACGGAATAATCTTGTATTTCCATGGCGGATCTTTTCTTATGGGGTCACCTGAAACGGCAATGACTCTCACCGCCAGCCTTGTCTTACGGACCGGTATAAAGGCCATTTCTCTTGATTACAGACTCGCGCCAGAACACCCATTCCCGGCAGCAATTGAGGACGGCACTGCTGCTTATCGTGAGCTTCTTAAGCAAGGTATAAGCCATGAATCTATTGTCTTCGCAGGTGATTCTGCAGGTGGCGGGCTTTGCATCACAACGTGTCTCAAAGCTCGCTCAGAGCAATTACCATTACCCGCTGCGATAGTCACATTTTCGGCAGGTCTCGATGCAACGCGAACAGGGGCAAGCGTTGACACCAAACATGGCATCGATCCTTACTTTACGCGTGAAGGTTTCAGCTCTTCCGGAAGTATGTATCTGGGGGATGCAGACCCAAATCAGGAACTGCTTTCTCCCGCCGTTTATGCTGATTTGACAGGTTTCCCTCCGATCCTTTTACAAGTAGGAACAAATGAGCTTCTACTTGATGATTCCACACGATTGGCGCAGAGAGCAAGAGATGCGGAAGTGGATGTAATTCTGGATGTAACTGCCAATGTACCTCATGTTTTTCAGTGTTATAACGGAGTACTGGAAGAAGCAGATTATGCTCTTGACCGCGCCGCGTTATTTATTAAACAAAATATCAAATAAAAAAATAATATTAAGCGAATGTTAAAGAGAAAGTTCTCTGTTTAAATCTCAACTACATTCAATAATTAAGTTATCACGGCCTCACTAAGACGGTTTACTTTTTATGGTCACTGAAAATAATAGTAAAATCGTCTTGTTGAGGCTAGCACTTATTCGGTCTGCAATTACCGTGATGTTAGTGTCAAAAACCACTGCGCCTTTAAGCTCTCTTTTGTTGCCACCGGCTCCAGTCCGCCTAAAGCGAAATGACTACCCGTGCTTCGGTTGCTGTACATGGCAGCCTGTCAGGCTTGTTAGCTCTGAAGCAGTATTTACGCCAGGGACGGGCGACGACCAAAAATCATCGTTAAATATATCGCTGATTTGTTTACGCTGAAAATGACCATTTTGGGATAACAAAAGTCAATTCCTAGACATAAAGACAACTTAACAATGGGTAATCTAGTCGCATTCTCATTAAGAGTGTGACACATGTTAATAATCAGAAGGCTATGGCATCATTCAATTTATCATGTCGTTCGCTACGCCCCGGCTGATGCGCTGGACCAGCGCCCGCACCGCGAGCGTATCCGGATTACTGATTACCGGACTCGGCTGTCTGATGAGCATTCACCTCAATCCCGATGCGGCTTATCACGTCACTGTTCCTTCGTTGATCGTGCGTGGCATCGGGCAATCGTTAGTGGTGGTGGCATTGGGAGTGATGGCAATTCAGGGCCTGGAAAAGGATCAGGTGGGCTCGGCATCGCGGCTTTTTTCGATGGTGCGCAACATAGGCGGAGCCATCGGTATCGGCCTTTCCAGCCAGATCGTGGTTGAGCGTGAAAAACTGCATGCGCAGCGCATTGGCGAATCGGTTACCTCTTTTGCTCAGGCAACGCAGGAAAGGCTGGTCGAGACAGTCAACAGGCTCTCACACGTTCATCTCGATCACGCTACCGCTCTGTATGGCGCAGGGGCGGCAAGATTGCGCCAGCAGGCTTTGGGGTTGATTGATCAGATCGTGCGTCGTGACGCCCTGCTGCAGGCCTACAGTGATGCTTTTTACATTGCCGGCCTGGCAATGCTGACTTGCGTGCTGGCTGGGTTATTTTTGCGCAACAACCTGATTGTTAGCGATAAAACTCAGAAGGCCGCACTCCAAACTGGCGTGTAAAGGCAGCGGCAAAAGCGCTTTGGCTTTCGTAACCGTGCTGCAGAGCCACCTGTACAATCGGCATGCCTTGAGCCAGGCTTTCGAGTGACAAAAGCAGGCGTGCCTGCTGCCGCCAGCGCCCGAACGTGATGCCGGTTTGCCGCTGAAACTGACGATGAAATGTCTTGACGCTCATCGCTAAATCTGCGGCCCAGTCATCGGCGGCACGGCTATTGGCGGGATCGTCGGACAATGTCTGGCAGACACGCAATATGCGCGCATCCGTTGGCCAGGGAAGATTGAAAGGCAACACCGGTAAAGAACATAACTCATCGAGGATAAAACACATCAAACGCCCGTCCCGGCTTTCCAAATCGTAATGGCCTGTGACCTGGGTTGCAGCAAAGATCAATTCACGTAGCAGAGGTGAAATCTTGATAACGCAGTCAACGTCAGGTAATCCGGGAATAGCATCTTGATTGACGAAAATACTGCGCATTCGTGCCACACCGCGCATCCGCACGGTGTGACTGACGCCCGCTATCAGCCACACGCCCCGGCTCGGAGGGACAACCCAACGGCCAACATCCGTTTCAATAACGAGCCCCCCTTCAACCGCATAGACCAGCTGCGAACGCTGATGACTATGCGCAGGGATCCTATGACCGCTGGGATAATCGACAGCAACGCCAGTAACAGGTGTTGCCGTGGGGGTGTTTTCGTGTTCTGACACTAATTCAACCATTGCACACCTTATTCGAGCCCCTGGAATCGTGCTTATATTTAAACATTGTCTGTCCTTGAGGGCAGCGAGTGATTCAACATTTTTATGTCCGGAGCCGGACAAAGTGTTCGTTTTCCTATTCCAGGTAAGGCTTCAGTATCTCTTCCATCCACTTCATGAATACGCGCACCCGGCGCGACAGGTTGCCCCGATGTGCAACGATGAGGGACACCGGAAGCGCCCGGCGACGAAAATCAGGCATGATCTCCACAAGCGCACCACTCGTAAAGTATTGGCCAATCCCCAGGAGTGGTGCCTGAATCAAACCAAGACCGGCAAGGGCAGCGGCATCATATGTCTGCGCGCTGTTGACGTGTAGCGCACCTGGCAACTGTAATGTCGCGAAACTGTCACCGTCCGGATATTCCCATCCGTAAGGCCTTGAACCCAGCATTGTCGAAAAATGAACTGTCCGATGTTCCTGACGCCGTAGGTCTTCCAGCGATCGCGGGATGCCATAGCGCGCCAGATAAGCAGGACTCGCAGCATTGACCATCCGCAACAGGCCCAGGGGGCGTGCAACCAGCGTTTCGTCCCTGATAGGTCCAAGCCGCAATACACAGTCGAACCCCTCTTGAACCAAATCGACTTGTCGATCCGTACTTGACATTTCCAGCTCCAGATAAGGGTGAGCTGCCATGAAGTCAGGCAAGGCCGGCACGATCGTTGTGCGCGCTACCTCGGTGGGAAGGTCGACCCGTAAACGCCCGCGGAGTGCCACGCGGTCACCAGCAAACATTGAGTGCAGGTCATCGACTTCAGCAAGCAGATCACGGGCACGGGAATGAAATACGCGCCCGTCCTCCGTCAACTGCACGCTGCGCGTAGTCCGATGAAGAAGTCTGACACCGACCTCTTCTTCCAGCTTCCGGACTACCGTGGAGGCCCTTCCCTTTTGAATACCCAGACTATCGGCCGCGCGGGTGAAGCTCCCCATCTCAGCTACCGTTATGAATATGAGGACAGGCTCGAGGTTTTGCATCTTCACGCCTTTTATTGTTTCACCACGAAATAACAGTGTGTTCATTTTGGCAGTATTTATTGTGCCTGACAGACACAGTAACCTCCAGCACATGAGATTTCCCGGCAGAGAAAGTGAAGAAACCATGAAACTAAAACAGGTGTTTAAAGCGATGACTTTGCATCCCGCCCTGTGGGCTGGCCGGATAATGAGCGGGGTTGTTGTTATCGCTCTTGCGGCAGACGGCACCATTCAGCTTTTTGCGCCCGCGCAGATCGCAAACATGTTGCAGGAAACCAGGTTCACGATGGATATAACTCATGTCGTGGGACCCATCACCCTTGCCTGCGCCATTCTTTACGCCGTCCCCGCGACGGCTGTCCTCGGCGCGATCCTTGTGACGGGTTTTTTGGGTGGCGCGATCTGCGCCCATATCCGCATCGGTGAGCTGGGGTCACCGCCGGAAATTATTTCGCTGCTTCTGGGCGCGTTAACCTGGGGCGGCCTCTGTCTGCGAGTCCCCCAGGTACGAACCCTTTTACCACTCATCCATTGAACCAAATGGGGTAATGTTCTGTCCCTCAACATCAGGAGAAGACGTATGTTTTTAGTCATGGGAATCACGGGAAATGTAGGCGGCGCGACAGCAAGGCATTTGCTGGCTCAAGGTAAGAAGGTACGTGCGCTGGTCCGCGATCGCGAGAAGGCGGTTAACTGGATGAACCAAGGCGTGGAACTGGTTGACGGCGACTGGAATGATTCGGGATCTATCGAACAAGCGCTCAAAGGTGTCGAAGGCGCGTTTGTTATGTTGCCTCCGGTTTGGGCGCCGTCGCCCGATTACAAAGAAGCAAAGCGCGTGATTGCAAATTATGTCGAGGCACTCTCCAGAGTAGCGCCACCAAGAGTAGTGGCACTTTCATCAATGGGGGCGAACAGAAACACCGGGCACGGGGTGATCATGGCTTTGTCGCTGTTAGAGCAAGGCTTTCGCGAACTCATATCCCCCGTCACGTTTGTACGTGCAGGCGGATTCTTCGAAAACTTTCTTTTCGGTTTACAAGCCGCTCAGGGCGGAAAGTTACCGGTCTTTTACAATCCGACAAACCGAAAATCAACCATGGTCGCAACAAACGACATTGGTGCAGAGTTCGCAACCCTTTTGACCGGCCCGGCTTGGTCAGGGCAGCGCATCGTCGAGATTGGCTCGATGGTCAGTGCGGATGAAGTCGCAGAGCAGTTGGGCGAAGTCCTGAATCTCGACGTGAAAGCCTTTGCAATCCCGCGGACAGGGTGGGCTGAAGCGTTAGAGCAATTCGGTATCCCGGCGGCTCACAGCGAACCAGCCGAAGACATGTACGATGCCGTGAATGCGGGATGGATGGACCTCGGCGTCGAAGGAACGGAGTACGTAGCGGGAACCACGCCTGCACGCGACGTCTTCGCCGCGGCTCAAAAAGCGATGAAGGTATAATCCATGATAATAAACGAGGGTCACGTTCGACTCCCGTGCTCCGTATACGCAACAGCTATCCCTTCTGGTTTACACCCGTAAGCCAGATATCAACTGCTTCTGGCAAGCCTGAGGACACTCCGGAGCTTAAGTCGGGTGATAATTCGAAGGTGGTTGACCCGTAACGCGGCGGAACATTGTAGAGAAGGATGAACCATTGTCATATCCCAGTAACAACGCCACTTCTTTAACGGACGTTCCTGTTATCAGCAATGCCAGCGCGCTGACCACACAGGCTCGCTGACGCCATGCGGAAAATGACATGCCGATTTGATGCAAAAAATGGCGACGAAAGGTGCTGGCGCTCATAAACAGCGCGCTGGCCCAACGCTCAGCCGGATCATGGATGACAGGAGCGAGTAAAAATGCCTGACAAAGCGCCAGCAACGCTGGCTGCTGCGGCAGTGGAATATCGAACTCACGTACCGGCATTGCCGCCAGTTCCAGCAACATCAAATTAATCAGTGCCCTGTCGCGAACGCTGTCATACAGCGGGGGCAAATCCACCGCGTCCAGCAGTAACTGCCGTAACAGTGGCGATACGCCGATCACTTCGCAGCGGCTGTTTTTACTTAACACAGCCACACATGCTGGTTCGATATATAAACTACGCGTCGTGACGCCCACAAACTTTACGGCATGCAGGGTTTCGGGTGGGATCCACACCGCATGCTGTGGCGGCACAACCCATTCCCCGCTGTGGGTTGATACGTGCATCAGGCCGGTTGCGCCATAGAGAAGCTGCGCGCGACGATGCTTATGTTGCGGCAGGACAAACCCCTGTGCATAGTCATTGCCGAGCGACACCACTTCACGATCCAGTTGATCGTAATCGTCAATTTGTCCGTTACGCACTTCCGCCTCCTTATGACCGTTTTGCAAGGATAATTGAGCGCTGCGAAAATAGGAAGCCAGGCGCTGGCACGATAAGCTGCGCCCTCATTTTCACAGCAGGACACTCCCTTGAACGATATCCTGATTATCGCACTGGCAGGTTTTACCACCGGCATTACCACAGTGCTTTTTGGCTTTGGCGGCGGCTTTGTGGTCGTGCCCTTTGTTTACCAGTTAATATTGCGACAGCCCGGACTGGCAGGCGATGCGATGCATATCGCTATTGCCACGTCGACGGCGGTGATGATTTTTAACTCGGGCTGGGTCAGCTATCGGAACTGGCGTGCGGGTAAACTTTCATCGCAAACAGTGTTTCCGCTGCTGTGGTTTATCGCCCTGGGTGCTGTGGCAGGTTCATGGCTGGCAGGAATAATGAGCGAAGTCCTGATTCGTGCGCTGTTTATTCTTTATATGGTGGTGGCGATTGGTGACTGCCTGCTGCGCAAAGGTTTCTTCAGCGGCAGCACGCCGCGCCGTCTGGCATTTTTAACGGTAACAGGCGGTGGTATGCTGATCGGCATGATTGCAGCATTACTGGGCCTGGGCGGCAGCGTTATGACGGTGCCGCTGTTGCGGCGACATGGCCATACAATGCGCGATTGCATTAGCGCTGCTAACCCGCTTTCGCTTCCGGTGGCGCTGTGTGGTGCATTGACCTATGCGATTAGCGGCTGGCAAAAAATTCCAGCAAGCGGATTTCTTGGCTTCATCAGCCTGAAAATTCTAGGCGTACTGGTTCTGACAGGCTGGGCGGGTATTGTTTTTAGCCGCCGCAATATTCCCGCAGTACCGGATATCTGGCATGCGCGAGTTTATGTGCTGCTACTGTGCGTGGTACTACTGGCGATGCTGCTCTAAGCAAACCCAGTGTTGAGAATTAGCTATTATAGTAAAATATCTGCATTAAAATCCGCTTCTGGCTGTGAGTTCAACGGGTCGATGCAACGCTATCCTTAAAGAAGGGGGACGTTGCCATGAAACGAAGAACTCGCATTCACTACACGCCAGAACAAAAGGCGATTATCTGGGACAGATATAAGCAAGGTGATTCCCTGCATGATATCGCCAGAATGTTCGACAGGTTTCATTCTTCTATTATGCCGACTATCCACCAGACTGGTGGGTATCGTCCTCCTGTTCGAAAGCGGCACCGACTGGCTCTTTCACTTAATGAAAGAGAGGAGATATCCAGAGGATTGGTAGCAAGACGTAGCATCAGGGATATCGCTGACAAATTATCAAGAGCCCCCTCAACGATTAGCCGCGAGATCAAGAGGCATGGAGGTGCAAAACAATACCGTGCAGCAATAGCGGATACAGCTGCGTGGGAAAGTGCTCTGAGACCAAAACCTTGCAAGCTAATTGAAAGCCCCACATTGTGTAAACTCATTGCAGAAAAGATGCATCAGGACTGGTCGCCGGAACAAATCGCCGGTTGGCTGAAACGCTGTTATCCGGATAATCAGGAAATGCATGTGTCACACGAAACGATTTATAAAACGCTTTTTATACAAACCCGGGGAGCATTAAAAAAAGAACTACAGCAATGCCTCAGAAGCGGAAGAGTTGTGCGTAGATCCAGAACGTCATCGCTTAAAGGGAAAGGATTAGGGTCAATCCCGGATGCGATACCTATCAGAGAAAGGCCACCTGAAGCCGCAGACAGAGCCATACCAGGTCACTGGGAAGGCGATCTGATCCAGGGCTCGAAAAACTCCTATATTGTCACTCTCGTAGAACGCCATTCCCGCTTTGTTATGCTGGCTAAAATCAGAGACAACAAGACCATAACGGTTATATCTGCACTCATCAAACAAGCCCGGGAATTACCCGTTGAGCTTTATAAAACATTAACATGGGATCGGGGGTCTGAAATGACCAGCCACAACCGGTTTACTGTAGCCACAGACATCCAGGTTTATTTCTGTGATCCTCAATCTCCCTGGCAACGCGGCTCAAATGAAAATACGAACAGATTGCTCAGACAGTATTTTCCAAAAGGAACTGACTTATCAGTTCACAGCCAGCAAAGACTAAACAGTGTTGCCAGACAGCTCAACGAGAGGCCGAGAAAAACGTTAGACTATGAATCACCCGCAGAGCGGTTCAATCAGTGTGTTGCATCCATCGGTTGAACTCACAGCCAGAAGCGGACATAACTTAAAAC